>DASRXN010000100.1:0-18087 GCA_035654135.1 Rhodocyclaceae bacterium
ATGTCGAACAGATCCTCATGGGCGCCCGCCTGTGGGACGACCTTGGCCTGACCGGCATCAAACTGGAAATCAACTCGCTTGGCCAGCCCGAGGAGCGTGCCCGCCACCGCACCGACCTGATCGCCTACCTGGAAAACCATCGCGATCAGCTCGATGCCGATGGTCAGCGACGCCTGCACAACAATCCGTTGCGTATTTTGGATACCAAGAATCCAGCCATGCAGGATCTGGTTGAAGGAGCGCCGAAACTGATGGCCTATCTCGGCGAGGTCTCCCTCAAACACTTCGAAGGCGTGCAGGCACTGCTCAGGGATGCCGGCATACCGAGCCGCATCAATCCGCGACTGGTACGCGGCCTCGATTATTACAATCTCACCGTGTTCGAATGGGTGACCGACCAGCTCGGCGCACAAGGTACGGTCTGCGCCGGCGGCCGTTACGATGGTCTGATTGCGCAGTTGGGCGGCAAACCGGCACCGGCCTGCGGCTTCGCCATGGGCGTCGAGCGCCTGTTGGCGCTATGGGGCGATCAGGGCAATCGTCACGAGCAATCGGTGCCGGATGTCTATGTCGTGCATCAGGGCGAAGCGGCCGGACGTCATGCCTTCAAGGTGGCCGAGCATCTGCGTGATGTCGGCTTCGGCGTGCATCTGCACTGCGGTGGCGGCAGCTTCAAATCCCAGATGAAGCGGGCCGACGCCTCGGGCGCGCCCTTGGCGGCTATCATTGGCGACGACGAGGCGCAGGCTAACGAAGTTACCGTCAAGCCGCTGCGCGAGGCAACGGAACAGCGCCGCGTCGCCTTCGACAGCCTGGCCGAGACGGTCGGCGAATGGATTCTTGGCACCGAATGTGAATAGGAACTGACCAATGGCAGCGTATGACCTGGAAGAGCAGGAACAGCTCGACGAGCTGAAGACCTGGTGGAAGATGCACGGCAACCTCGTTACCGCCGTGATCACAGTGGCGGCGATGGCGGTGCTGGCGTGGCAGGGCTGGAACTGGTGGCAGCGCAACCAGGCCGCCCAAGCGTCCGGGCTCTACGGTGGCGTGCAGATTGCCGCGGCCCAGAAGGATGCCAAACGGGCGCGGGAACTGGCGGGCGAACTGATCGACAAGTATTCCGGTACCACGTATGCGGGACTGGCGGCGCTGCTGTCGGCAAAGGCGCAGGCCGATGGCGGCGACATCAAGTCGGCGCGGGCGCAGCTGGCTTGGGCGGCCGATAACGCCAAGGACAACGGCGTCCGAGATCTGGCCCGGCTGCGTCTGGCGGCGGTGCTGCTCGATGAGAATGCCTACGACGAGGCGCTCGGCAAACTGACGGCCGAACCGGCCGCCGCGCTGGCGCCGCGCTTCGGCGAACTGCGGGGAGACATCCTGGCCGCTCAAGGCAAGGCAGCGGAGGCCAAGACAGCCTACGAGGCAGCCATCGCCAAGCTAGACGCCCTTATCAAGGAGGGTGGCAGCGAGGCACGCGCCCATGGCCCCTATCGTGAGATGTTGCAGAGCAAGCTCGATGCGCTTGCCGGTGGCAGGGGAGAAGGCAAGTGAGACCATCGCTGATGCGTCTCACCGGCATTGCCGCTGCCGCACTGCTTGCCGGTTGTTCGTCCCTGAACCCCTTTTCATCGAGCGTGCCCAAGGTCACTGCAGCTGAGCTGACGCCGATCCAGGCGACGGCCGAATTGTCCGTGATGTGGCAGGCGAATGTCGGCGGTGGCGGCGATTTCGTGTTCACGCCGGCTGTGGTGGGCGGCAGCGTCTATGCTGCCGGTCAGGACGGCACGATCGCCCGCTATGACAATGGCCGCCAGGTCTGGCGCATTGCTGCGGGTCAGAAGCTGTCCGGCGGCGTCGGCGCCGATCGCAAGGTGGTTGCCGTCGGTACGGCCAAGGGCGAGGTGCTGACTTTTGATGCCGAAACCGGCAATGCTCTCTGGCAGGCGCGCGTCAGCTCGGAAGTGCTGGCGGCGCCGGCCGTGGGAGATGGCTTGGTGGTGGTCCGCTCAGGCGATTCGCGCATCACCGGGTTCGAGATCGGTGACGGCAAACGGCGCTGGGTCTACCAGCGCGCCACCCCGACTCTCAGCCTGCGTTCCAACGTCGGCGTGCTGCTGGTCGAACGCGTCGTGGTCGCGGGCTTCCCCGGTGGCAAGCTGGTTGCCATCAATAGCCAGAATGGCGCCGCGATCTGGGAAGTGACCGTGGCACTGCCCAAGGGGGCGACCGAACTCGAACGCGTGGCGGACCTCACCAGCTCGCCGGTGGTTGATGGCAAGGAGATCTGTGCCGCCGCCTTCCAGGGTCGTGTCGCCTGTTTCGACATCGCTTCCGGCAACCAGCTTTGGGCGCGCGATATCTCCAGCAGTGCCGGACTCGATATCGACAAGCGCCGTGTCTATGTCAGCGACGACAAGGGCACCGTCCATGCCTTCGCCCGCGAAAGCGGTGCCAGCCTCTGGAAGCAGGAAAAGCTGTCGTTGCGCAATCTCTCGCGGCCGCTTGCGCTGGGCCAGCGTGTCGCTGTGGCTGACTTTCAGGGCGTGGTGCATTTGCTCAACGCCGAGGATGGCGCCTTCGCCGCGCGCGCCACCACCGACGGTAGTGCCGTGCTGGCAGAGCCGCAGCGAATGACTGGCGGCTTCGTGGTGCAGACCCGCAACGGCGTCGTCGCCGCGCTGGGCAGCCAGTAAGTCGTGAAACCGACGCTTGTGCTGGTGGGCCGGCCCAACGTCGGCAAGAGTACGCTGTTCAATCGCCTGACGAAGACGCGCGATGCGCTGGTGGCCGACATGCCGGGCCTGACCCGGGATCGCCACTACGGGCATGGTCGGCTCGGCACGAAGCCCTTTCTGGTGGTCGATACTGGCGGTTTCGAACCGCAGGCAAAGACCGGCATCGTCCAGGAGATGGCGCGCCAGGCGGAGGCAGCCATCGCCGAGGCCGATGTCATATTGTTCATGGTCGATGCGCGCGCGGGTCTGACGCCGCAGGACAAGGTGATCGCCGATCTGCTGCGGCGCAGTGGTCGTTCCGTGCATGTGGTGGTGAACAAGGCCGAAGGCATGGACCGCGCTGTCGTTGCCGCGGAGTTCCATGAACTCGGCATCGGTGAGCCACGGGTAATTTCCGGCGCTCACGGTGAAGGCGTGCGGGAGCTGCTCGACCTCGCGCTGGAGCCATTCGGCGAGACGGCAGTGGGCGAGGAGGGGCAAGGTCCGCGGGTTGCCATCGCCGGCCGGCCGAATGTCGGCAAGAGCACCCTGATCAATGCCCTGCTTGGCGAAGACCGGGTGATCGCCTTCGACATGCCGGGCACGACGCGGGATGCCATCGAGGTTCCCTTCGAACGCAACGGTCGCCAATACACGCTGATCGACACGGCGGGCCTGCGGCGCAAGGGGCGCGTCTTCGAGGCGATCGAGAAGTTCTCGGTGATCAAGACGCTGCAGGCCGTCGAGGAAGCCAACGTCGTGGTCCTCATGGTCGACGCCAGCCAGGACATTTCCGACCAGGATGCGCACATCGCCGGATTCTGCATCGAGGCCGGCCGCGCGCTGGTTCTGGCGGTAAACAAGTGGGATGCGGTGGATGACTACCGGCGCGAGCGGATCAAGCAGGACATCGCCCGCAAGCTCAACTTCCTCGGCTTTGCGCGCATCCATTACATCTCGGCGAAGGAGGGGCAGGGCATTGCCGGCGTGCTGGCGTCGGTGGACAAGGCCTACGCCGCAGCAATGGCCAAGCTGCCGACGCCAAAGCTGACCCGTGTCTTGCAGGCGGCGATACAGAAGCAGCAGCCACCGCGTCACGGTAATTTCCGACCGAAGCTGCGCTACGCGCATCAAGGTGGGCAGAATCCACCCATCATCGTCATTCACGGCAACGCGCTCGACCATGTGCCGGATTCCTATACCCGCTACCTGGAAAAGACATTTCTCGAAGCTTTCCGGCTCCAGGGCACGCCGCTGAGAATACAGTACAAGAGCGCGCGCAATCCGTACGCCGACAAGGACTGAGCCGTCGTTCAGGGTCGGCGGCTGGCACGTCACCGAAAAATCGATTACATTAGTCGTCCGATAACTAGAGCCGAGGGGCCGCCATGAGCAATAAAGGGCAGATGCTACAAGACCCGTTCCTGAACACACTGCGCCGTGAACATGTGCCGGTGTCGATCTATCTCGTTAATGGCATCAAATTGCAGGGCCAGGTCGAATCGTTCGACCAGTACGTGGTGCTGCTGAAGAACACGGTGACGCAGATGGTGTACAAGCACGCCATTTCCACCGTCGTGCCCGCCCGGCCGGTTAACTTCGCCCAGGAAAACGGCGGCGAGTGATTCCCGGTCATCCGGTGGAGCGGGCGCGTGCTTGAGCGGCCCGACACCGGCGAAAATGCCATTCTTGTCCAACTCGATTTCGGCGAGGGAGACTTCGCCGAACGTCTGGAAGAATTCCGTCTGTTGGTGACCAGTGCCGGCGCACGGCCCCTGGCTGTGGTCTCCGGTCGCCGTCAAAGTCCCGATCCTGCAACCTTTGCCGGCAAGGGCAAGGTAACCGAGATCGGCGAGACGGCGCGGTTGCATGACGCCAACTTGGTCGTCTTCAATCACGAACTGGCGCCCGGTCAGCAGCGCAACCTGGAACGAACCTTGGAGCTGCGGGTGGTCGACCGCAGCAGCCTGATTCTTGACATCTTCGCCCTGCGGGCGCGCAGCCACGAGGGCAAGCTTCAGGTCGAACTGGCGCAACTCCAGCATCTGGCGACGAGGCTGGTAAGAGGCTGGACGCACCTCGAGCGGCAGAAGGGTGGTATTGGTCTGCGCGGGCCGGGCGAGAAGCAGCTCGAAACTGACCGTCGCCTGCTGGGAAAGCGCGTTGCCGTCCTGAAGGATCGCTTGAAGCAGCTCGAACGCCAGCGTCAGGTCCGTCGGCGCGCCAGGACTCGCGGCAATGTCCTGGCGGTATCGCTGGTCGGCTATACCAACGCCGGTAAGAGTACGCTGTTCAACGCGCTGACCAAGGCCGGTGCATATGCCGCCGATCAGCTCTTTGCCACGCTCGATACGACTTCGCGGCGGGTATTCGTCGAAGGAGCCGGGCAGATCGTGGTGTCGGATACCGTCGGTTTCATCCGCGACCTGCCGCATGCCCTGGTGGCGGCTTTTCATGCCACGCTGGAGGAGACCGCGCAGGCGAACCTGCTGCTCCACGTCGTCGACTCAGCCAGCCAGGATCGGGACCAGCAGATGGCGGCCGTCGACCAAGTGCTTGACGAGATCGGCGCCGGCGCCGTACCGCAGATCGTGATCTGGAACAAGATCGATGCCACCGGCGCCGAGCCGGGCGTCGAGCAGGACGACTGTGGTAATATCGCGCGCGTTCGCGTGAGTGCCCGCACCGGGGCCGGCCTCGAGCTCCTGAGAGAAGCCCTGGCGGCAGCAGCCCGCAACCACGCCCTCCAGGCGCGGCCGGAAACCGCCTGACCAGACCCCTCCAACCCATTCCCAACCGACTGTCCGAAAAATGATTGCTGGCATCCTGATGTCTCTCAATGACCACGGCTGGGGCAACAACCCCGGTGGCGGCAATAAGGGCGGCCCACCCGACCTCGAAGAATTGTGGCGCGACTTCAATCGCCGCCTGTCCGGACTGCTTGGCCGCAAGGGCGGTGGCGGCAATGATGGCGGCAACGGCGGTCGCTTGCCGTCGCTCTCGCCGCGCCAGTTCGGTGGTGGTATCGGGATGCTGGTTGCGCTCGTGGTCGTCGTCTGGCTGGCCAGTGGCTTCTATATCGTCGATGCCAGTCAGCGCGGCGTCGTGCTCCAGTTCGGCAGCTTCCGCGAAACTACCGACCCCGGCCTGCGCTGGCGCTTGCCCTGGCCCATCCAGAGCCACGAGGTGGTGAACCTTACCGGCGTGCGCACCGTCGAAGTCGGTTATCGCGGCGCCGAAAAGAACAAGGTGCCGAAGGAGGCTCTGATGCTGACCGACGACGAGAACATCGTCAGCGTCCAGTTTGCTGTCCAGTACCTGCTCAAGGATGTCCAGGCGTATCTGTTCAGGAACCGCCATCCGGACGATTCGGTCATCCAGGCTGCCGAGACGGCGATTCGGGAGATCGTCGGCAAGAGCAAGATGGACTTCGTGCTCTACGAAGGGCGCGATGTCATCGCCGCCAGCACGCAGAAGCTGATTCAGGACATCCTCGATCGTTACGAGACCGGCATCCAGATTCGCTCCGTCACCATGCAGAGCACGCAGCCGCCCGAGCAGGTGCAGGCGGCCTTCGATGATGCCGTCAAGGCCGGCCAGGACAAGGAGCGCCAGAAGAACGAGGGCCAGGCCTACGCCAACGACGTCATTCCCCGCGCCAGGGGCGCCGCATCGCGCCTGCAGCAGGAATCCGAAGGCTACCGGGCGCGCATGATCGCTACCGCCGAGGGCGATGCCTCGCGCTTCAAGCAGATTCTGACCGAGTACAACAAGGCGCCGGAAGTGACCCGGCAGCGGCTCTATCTGGAAACCATCCAGCAGGTCTACGCCAGCACCAGCAAGGTGATGGTCGATGCCAAGGGCGGCGGCAACCTGCTCTATCTGCCGCTCGACAAACTGATGCAGGCAGCAAGCGTGCCGGCCGCAGCGGCGACGACCGAAGCGGCTGCTGCGGCCGTGGCGCCGCATGTGGCTGGAACGCCCGCCAGCAACGAGGTGCCGCCGCAGATGGAAAAAACGCCGGCGGTGGGGGGGGGTAGCGACTACCGCTCGCGCTCGTCGCTGAACTCCCGCGAAAGAGGGGAACGCTGATCATGAACCGCAACCTTCCCTTCGCTGCCGCCCTTGTCTTCGGTTTCCTGGTGGTCGCCGCCATGAGCCTGTTTACAGTGGATCAGCGCCAGTTCGCGATCATCTTCCAGCTTGGCGAGATCAAGGAAGTCATCAAGGAGCCCGGCCTCGCCTTCAAATGGCCGATGATCCAGAACGTGCGCTTCTTCGACAAGCGCATCCTGACCCTCGAGTCGCCCGAGCCGGAGCGTTTTCTCACGGCGGAGAAGAAGCCGGTGCAGGTCGACTCGTTCGTCAAGTGGCGTATCCATGACGTCAGGCAGTACTATGTTTCCGTGGGTGGCGACGAGACAGTCGCCAAGACGCGGCTGGCCCAAACGGTGAACTCCGGCCTGCGCGAGGAGTTCGGCAAACGCACGGTCCATGACGTGGTCTCCGGTGCGCGCGAGAAGATCATGCTCGATGTGCAGAAGAAGGCCGATGCCGACATGCGCAACATGGGCGTCGAGATCATCGACGTGCGCCTGAAGCGGGTCGATTTCCCCGCCGAGGTTTCGGAAGCCGTCTATCGGCGGATGGAGACCGAGCGCAAGCGCGTCGCCAACGAACTGCGCTCCACGGGCGCCGCCGAGGCCGAGAAGATCAAGGCCGATGCCGACCGGCAGCGGGAAGTGATCGTTGCCGAAGCCTATCGCGATGCCCAGAAGATCAAGGGCGAGGGCGACGCCAAGGCAGCCGCCATCTACGGCCAGGCTTTTGGCCAGAACCCGGAGTTCTATTCGTTCTATCGCAGCCTGGAAGCCTATCGCGGCTCGTTCAAGAGCAAGAGCGACCTGCTGGTGGTCGAGCCCAACTCGGATTTCTTCAAGTACCTGAAGAACGCCGGTCGCAGCGGCAAATAGGGTTCCGGGGGCATGGCGACAACCCTGATGTTGGCATTCGCCCTCATGCTGGTCATCGAGGGTCTGCTGCCCTTCATCGCGCCACGCGTCTGGCGCGAAACCTTCCGCCGGGTGACGGAAATGAACGACGGTCAGATCCGCTTCATCGGCATCTCGTCGATGCTCATCGGCTTGATCCTGCTGGCGGTATTCGTGTGATGCGTCACTGGTTGTTACCGGAAGCCATCGAAGATCTGCTGCCGGATGAGGCCCGGCACGTCGAGGCCTTGCGTCGACGCCTGCTCGACGAGTTCGACCGCCATGGCTATCAACTGGTGGCGCCGCCGCTGCTCGAGTACGTCGAATCCTTGCTGACCGGCAGCGGCCGCGATCTCGATCCGCGCACCTTCAAGCTGGTCGATCAACTCTCCGGCCGTACCATGGGCGTGCGCGCCGACATCACGCCGCAAGTGGCGCGCATCGACGCGCACCTGCTCAACCGCCGAGGCGTGGCAAGACTGTGCTACTGCGGTAGCGTGCTGCACACGCTGCCGGCGGGCCTCATGGCGTCCCGCGAGCCCCTGCAGATCGGCGCCGAGTTGTACGGCCACGCCGGTCCGGAAGCCGACAGCGAAGTCGTGCGCCTGCTGGCGCGGGCGCTGGAACTGGCCGCCATCGCCGCCACGCGAATCGATCTCGGCCATGTCGGGATTTTTCGCGCCCTGACCGCGCAGGCGGGCCTGGCTGGAGATGTCGAAGAGGAACTGTTCTCTGCCCTGCAGGCGAAGGACGTGCCCGGCTTGCGCGCACTGGTGGCCACGGTGCCCGAACCGGTTCGTTCGGCCCTGCTGGCGTTGCCCGACTGCTATGGCGGCGCGGAAGTTCTCGACGAAGCCGCGCGCCGTCTGCCGGACACATCCGAGATTGCTGCCGCCCTGGCCACACTGCGCCGGCTGGCCAGCAACCTGGCCGATCTGCCCAAAGTGTCATTGGGTTTCGATCTGGCTGACCTGCGTGGCTACCACTATCACAGCGGTGTCGTCTTCGCCGCCTATTGCGAAGGCGCGCCCGGCGCAGTGGCGCTCGGCGGTCGATACGACAAGGTCGGCGAGTCCTTCGGGCGCGGCCGGCCGGCGACAGGCTTCTCGATGGACCTGCGCGATCTGGCGCGCCTGTCGCCCAGACAGGCGGCCGCGGGGGGCATCCTGGCGCCGTGGCCGGAGGACAGGGACTTGCACGAGGAAATCGAACGCTTGCGTGGCCGTGGGGAGACGGTCGTGCTGGCGCTGCCAGGCCATGACGGCGGTTGGCGGGAGGCGGGCTGCGATCGGCGCTTGAGCCGTCGCGGTGCCGGGTGGATTGTGGAACCTTTGAGGGAAGATTGAAAATGGCTAAGAACGTCGTGGTGATAGGCACCCAGTGGGGCGATGAGGGCAAGGGCAAGGTCGTCGACTGGCTGACCGACCATGCCCAGGGCGTGGTCCGCTACCAGGGGGGCCACAACGCCGGCCACACGCTGGTCATCGGCGGCCGGAAGACCGTGCTGCATCTGGTTCCCTCGGGCATCCTGCGCGAGGGTGTCACCTGCTATATCGGCAATGGCGTCGTGCTGTCACCCGATGCGCTAATGCACGAGCTTGATGAATTGAAGGCCGCCGGTGTCGATGCCGATGCGCGGTTGAAGATCTCCGAAGCCTGCCCGCTGATCCTGCCCTATCACCAGGCGCTGGACGTGGCGCGCGAGGCCGCCAAGGGATCGAAGAAGATCGGCACCACTGGCCGCGGTATCGGCCCGGCGTACGAAGACAAGGCATCGCGCCGCGGCCTGCGCGTGCAGGATCTGCTGCGGCCGAAGCGCTTCGCCGAGAAACTGGCCGAGGTGCTCGACTATCACAATTTCGTGCTCAAGAATTACCTGGGTGCCGAGGTTGTCGATTTCCAGAAGGTGCTCGATGGTGCCATGGCCCTGGCGCCGCGCCTGACGAAGATGATCGCCGACGTGCCGCGCTCGCTCTACGACGCCCATAAGGGTGGCGCCAACATCCTGTTCGAGGGCGCGCAGGGCACGCTGCTTGACATCGACCACGGCACCTATCCGTACGTGACCTCGTCGAACTGTGTTGCCGGCGGCGCCTCCACCGGTGCCGGTGTCGGCCCGAGCATGCTGCACTACGTGCTGGGCATCACCAAGGCCTACACGACCCGCGTCGGCAGCGGCCCGTTCCCGACCGAACTCTACGACGCCGTCGACAAGCAGGACCCGGTCGGCAAGCATATGGCCACCAAGGGGCACGAGTTCGGCGCCACCACGGGTCGCGCCCGCCGTTGCGGCTGGTTCGACGCCGCCGCGCTGAAACGATCGATCCAGATCAACGGCATTTCCGGTTTGTGCGTGACCAAGCTGGATGTGCTCGACGGCCTGGAGGAAATGAAAATCTGCACCGGCTACAAGCTCGACGGCGGCTTCACCGACATCCTGCCGGTCGGCGCCGACGATCTGGAGCGCTGCGAGCCGGTGTACGAATCGATGCCCGGCTGGTCCGACAGCACCGTGGGCGTCAAGGCCTTCGACGGCCTGCCAGTTGCGGCGCGCGCCTACATCAAGCGCATGGAGGAGCTTTGCGGCGTGCCGGTGGACATGATTTCGACCGGCCCGGATCGCGAAGAGACCATCGTCCTGCGTCACCCGTTCAAGTGAGATTCGGTCGTGGCGTATTGCCACGACTGACTTTCCAGATCAACGATTCCTGAAGGCCGGCTTTCGTTTTTCGACGAAAGCCGCCATGCCTTCCTTCTGATCTTCCAGCGCAAAGGCGGCGTGGAAGACGCGCCGCTCGAACAGCAGCCCTTCGGCCAGCGACGATTCGAAGGCGCGATTGACCGACTCCTTGATCATCATCACCACCGGCAGCGAGTGGCCGGCAATCGTTTCGGCGGCCGCCAGCGCCTCATCCACCAGCTTGTCGGCGGCGATCACGCGGGCGACCAGCCCGGCCCGTTCCGCTTCTTCGGCATCCATCATGCGCGCTGTCAGGCACAGATCCATGGCCTTGGCCTTGCCCACCGCGCGCGGCAGCCGCTGGGTGCCGCCGGCACCGGGCAGGATGCCGAGCTTGACTTCCGGCTGGCCGAACTTCGCCGTCTCGGCGGCGAAGATCATGTCGCAACTCATCGCCAGTTCGCAGCCGCCGCCGAGCGCGTAGCCCGCAACGGCGGCGATGATCGGCTTGCGACACGTCTTCACCCGCTCCCAGTTGCGACTGATGTAGTCGGGCTTGTAGACGTCCATGTAGCCCCAGTCCTTCATGGCGGCGATGTCGGCGCCGGCGGCGAAGGCCTTGGCCGAGCCGGTGATGACGATGCAGCCTATGTGTTCGTCGGCCTCGAAGGCCTCGAGCGCCGATCCGAGCTCATCGACCAGTTCATCGCAGAGAGCGTTGAGTTGCTGCGGGCGGTTGAGGGTGATGAGGCCGACGCGGCCGCGGGTCTCGGCCAGAATCCACTGGTAGGTCATGGCAATCCCTTTCTGATGTTGCCGCGGGACAGATACGTCAGTCTTCCTCGCGATAGCGTTGGGCGATGGTCTTGAATTCGTCGAAATGAGCAACGAAGGCGTCGACAATGTCCGGGTCAAACTGGCGGTCGCGCTCTGCGGTGATGACAGTCCGGGCCTCGTCGAAGGACATCGGCGCCTTGTAGGTGCGCCGGCTGATCAGCGCGTCGAAAACGTCGGCCAGCGACATAAGCCGGGCGGCGATCGGTATGGCATCCCCCGCCAGTCGATCCGGGTAGCCGGCGCCGTCCCAGCGTTCGTGGTGGTGGCGGGCGATCTGCTTGGCCAAGGCCAGGAATTCGACCGGATGATCGGTTTCGCGCTCGGCCTGTTCGATGGCGTCGGAGCCGAGGGCGGCATGCGTCTTCATGATCTCCCACTCCTCCGGCGTCAGCTTGCCGGGCTTGAGCAGGATGTGGTCGGGGATGCCAACCTTGCCTATGTCATGGAGCGGCGCCGACTTGGCCAACGTCTCGATTGTGTGCCTGGTAAGAAAGCCGGTGAAGCGGGGGTGGTCCTTGAGCGCTTCGGCCAGTGCCACCACGTAGCCGCGGGTGCGGTGGATGTGATTGCCGGTCTCCGGGTCCCGCGTTTCCGCCAGGTGGGCGAGGGCGAGGATGCTGACGTCCTGGATATGCTGGTTCTCGCTCATTCGCCGGGCAACTTCGGCCTCGAGAAAACTGTTCTGGTTCTTCAGCCAGTCGTGGGCCTGCTTGAGTTCCAGTTGCGTGCGCACGCGCGCCATGACGATCGATGGCCGCAGGGGCTTGGTGATGTAGTCGACCGCGCCAAGATCGAGGCCGCGTTCCTCGTCCTCGGTGGCATCCATGGCGGTGACGAAGATGACCGGAATGTCGCGATTGCGCGGTGACTGGCGCAGATAGTCGAGGACCGCGTAGCCGTCCATGTCCGGCATCATGACGTCGAGCAGGATCAGGTCGGGCCTGGGATCGGAATCGACCACCTGAAGCGCCCGCCGGCCGGAGTTGGCCGCCCGCACCCGATAGGTTGGCTGCAGCAGTTCGCCGAGCACGGTGATGTTCTCCGGCGTATCGTCAACAACGAGGATGGTCGGGCGCGAATCTTCCTTCGTTGCAAGCTGCATGCTGTCCACCATGGCTAGTCGAGCACGTGAGACACCAGTCCGTCGGCAAGTTTAGGCTCAAACCATGTGGACTTGGGCGGCATCACCTGGCCGGCATCGGCCACGGCCATCAGGTCGGCCATGCGCGTCGGATACATGGCGAAGGCGGCGGCCATCTCGCCACTATCGACGCGCTTCTCCAATTCTCCGAGACCCCGAATCCCGCCGACGAAGTCGATACGCTTGTCGCGACGCAGGTCGGTGATGCCGAGCACCGGGCCGAGCAGGTGCTCGGAAAGCAGGCTGACATCCAGGTTGGCCACGGGATCCTTCGAAAACAGTTTCGGGTCGATGTTCAGCCTGTACCAGCGGCCGGGCAGGTAGAGGCCGACTTCGCCGTGGCAGGAGGGCTTGACCGCGCCGCAGGCGGGAGACACCGCATAGCATTGGCCGACGCGGGTGAGGAATTCGTCTGCCGACAGGCCGTTGAGATTCTTCACCACCCGGTTGTAGTCCATGATCTTCATCTGGTGATGCGGAAAGATCACGGCCAGGAAGTAGTCGCTGGCCTGCTCCGCATCAGCCTGGTGTCGTGCGGCGGCGACCCGCGAGGCGGCCGCCGAACGGTGGTGGCCGTCGGCGATGTAGAGCGCCTTCATGCGCTCGAAGGAGGCAGTGATGTCGGCGATCAGAGTCTCGTCGTTCACGACCCAAATAGTATGGCGGATGCCATCGTCGGCGCTAACTTCGGCGGCCGGCGCGCCGGCGCAAGCCTGGCCCAGCAGGTGATCGGCCTGCGGCGCTTCCGGATAGGCCAGCAGCACCGGGCCGGTCTGGGCGTTGAGGGCGTCGATCTGCCGAACCCGGTCATCTTCCTTGTCGGGGCGCGTGAACTCGTGCTTCTTGATCCGGCCGGCGTCGTAGGCCGCCACCGAGGCGGCCGCGACGAAACCGAGTTGCCGGTGCGTGCCCATCTTCAACTCATACACGTAATAGCAAGGCGTCGCGTCGCGGTGCAGGATGCCGGCCGCGAGCATCTTCTGCAGGTTCTCCATCGCCTTGGCATACACCGCCGGCGCGTAGGGGTCGGTGCCCGGCGGCAGGTCGATTTCCGGCTTGGAGATGTGCAGGAAGCTCCAGGGCTTTCCAGCGGCACGGACACGGGCTTCGTCGGTGGACAGGACATCGTAGGGTGGCGCGGCGACGTCGCTGGCGTGATGGGCGGCCGGGCGCAGGCCGCGGAAGGGCTTGATGAGCGACATGATGTTCCTACCGGGTGGTGCGGCTGGCCAGCGGGCCCTTCAGGGCAGCACGGGCCTCGCGGATCATTTGTTCGGTGGTCGGCCAGTCGACGCAGGCATCGGTGACCGAGCAGCCGTACTTGAGTTTGCCGAGGTCGTCCGGGATCGGCTGGTTGCCGGCTTCAATGAAGCTCTCAATCATCAGGCCGACGATGGAGCGGTTGCCGACGCGAATCTGGTTCACGCAATCCAGCATCACCAGCGGCTGCAACTCAGGCTTCTTGTAGCTGTTGGCGTGCGAGCAATCGACGACGACGTTCTCGGCCAGCTTCGCCTTGGCCAGCGACTTCTCCGCCATGGCGACGCTGACGGTGTCGTAGTTCGGCCGCTCGCCGCCGCCGCGCAGCACCAGGTGGCCGTAGCCATTGCCGCGCGTGCGCACCACCGAGGAGCGACCCTGCATGTTGATGCCGAGAAAGCTGTGTGGCCGCGAGGCGGAAAGGATGGCGTTGATGGCGGTGTCCACCGAGCCGTCGGTGCCGTTCTTGAATCCGACCGGCGTCGACAGGCCCGAGGCCATCTCGCGGTGCGTCTGCGACTCGGCGGTGCGGGCGCCGATGGCGGTCCAGGCGACGAGGTCGCCGAGGTACTGCGGCGAGATCGGGTCGAGCGCCTCGGTGCCGGCGGGCAGGCCGATCTCGTTGACGGCGAGCAAAAACTCGCGCGCCTTCTGCATGCCTTCCTCGATGTGGAACGTATCGTCGAGGCGCGGATCGTTGATGTAACCCTTCCAGCCGGTCGACGTGCGCGGCTTCTCGAAATAGACGCGCATCACCAGGTAGAGCGTATCCGCGACCTCGTCGGCCAGCGCCTTCAGGCGCCGGGCATAGTCGAGGCCGGCGACCGGATCGTGGATCGAGCAGGGGCCGACGACGATGAACAGGCGCGGGTCCTTGCGGTCGAGAATCGCCTCGATGGTGCGGCGTCCCGCGACGACTGACTTTTCGGCTGCGTCGGTGATGGGCACGCGGCGGTGGATTTCCTCCGGCGTCGGCATCGCCTCGAAGGCTTCGATATTCAGGTTTTCGGTCTGTTGCATGTGATGGGTGGAAATGCGTTGCGATTCAAAACGCAATTGTATCCCGCCCCGCCCATCGGGCCTTCAATCGGGCGAAGGCGGCTTTCTTGGGCCTACAGGAGACGTATCACCACGGCTGACTTTCGTCGGGAAGGCGGGAACGAGGCTGAAGAGAAGCTCTTTTCATGCGGGCACTGCGCCCCCCATTTCGATAACGCCTGAGGCACATGCGCCCCAGCGCTATCGTTCACGCATCATGTGACAACGCGAACTCAGGAAGCTTTCGTCTTCAGGGGCACGACATCCTTGGCATGCTTCTTCGCCTGCTTGGCCGCCTTCTTTTCCTTTGGCGTCAGCAAGGCCTGCTTTTTCGCTTCCTTGTTGGATTGCTGAATCTTTGACATGGTCCCTCCTGCTGATGTTGAAGCAATGATGGCGCTGGCTGCGCTCAGACCTTCTCGTTCCAATGGAAGCGATGCAGGAACCGGTGCAGCATGGGCGTGAACAACACCGCCGCAGTGACGACGAACACCATGCCGGCATAGAGCGCATACATGCCGGCAAACAGCTTGCCCGCGGCCGTCCGTGGCGGATCCACCGGCCCCATGCCGCCGAGGAGCATGGCGGAATTCAGGAAGGCATCGACCCAGGACAGATGCTCGAAAGCCATGTATCCGAACATCCCGATCGCCAGCGACAGGGTTAGCAGGCCGATGGCGATCGCCAGATGCCGAACCATTCGTTGACGGAAGGCCTCTCGGGGCAGCGGTGCCTGGTGTCTTGACTCGTACATGGTTCTTACCTGAAGTGGCTCGCGCAGCCATGCTGAACGTAATGTCCATTATTGCAGAATTGGCATCCAGCCTGCATTTTCCGGTCGGTCGGACGGTGCTTGCTAAATTTCTTGGTTTTGCGGCCGTGAACTATGGTTCGCTGCCATGGTATTGGTGACAACGAGGAGGGGGATTGAATGTCGGATTCGGAAAGGTACGTCAAGACCCCCAAGGGTCTGGAGGAGGTCACCCAGCGCAGCCACGGTCTGCCCCTGCGTTGTCGCCGTCTGCTGATCATGATCGACGGCAAGAAGGATGCGGCGAACCTGGCGGCGATGTTGCCCGGCGAGGATACCGCGGTCGTGTTGGCAAGGCTGCTGGATGGAGGCTACATCACGCCCCTGGCGGCGGAACCGTCGCCGGCCGAACAGGCGGCCGCCACCGCGAGTCAGGCGCCAAGGCCGGAGAACGACGCCCAGCGCTTCGACATGGCGCGCAATTTCATGCTCAACACCCTCAATGCCTTCGTCGGCATCTCGGCCTCCGGTCTCATCGTCCGCATCGAAGCGTGTGCCGGCATCGGCATGCTGCAGGAGCACTACCGCGCCTGGCAGGACGCGATCCGCCTTTCCTCGGACGGCCGCAAGCGTCTGACGGAACTCGAGAGTCGCCTCGCGCCGCTGCTTTCCTGAAGCAGCAGCGCCTCGCGCCAGAGCGCCACCAGCCCTTTCGGGTCGAGGTATTTCGGGTGCAGGGTCCACAGTCGCATGTCGGCGTGGATGGCGCGGAGGAGGGGACCTCGCATCGTCCGGCGTCCGTCAGCACGTCAGGGCCGGATACTTGCCAAGTTGCGAGGGGTTTTCGGCCTGGACCACCATGAAGTGCGCCACGTCGGCCCGCGAGATCGCCCCCACCCGCATTCCCTTTTCGAGCCTGTCGAGCACGCGGTAGCGGCCCGTCAGCCTGCCGTTGATGAGTCGCCCCGGGGCGGACCATCTCCCAGCGGGGATATCCTTCCGCGATCATCCGTTCCATCCTGCTCTTGTTCGCGTAGACGGCCTTGAGGAGCAGGTTGAACATCTCTTTCATGACCGGCGAGTTTTAGCCCCAGCTGTCCCCCGCACCGAATCCGGTCAGGACGATGAGCGGCGGGATCGCACCGGTCTCCTTCAACACTTGCAGCAGCGCGCGCGGAATCGGTGTATAGCGTCGTCGCCTTCGTACTGTTGCCGGTGCCGAGTGGGACCAGAATCGCCTCGGCACCCTCGATGGCGTGCCGGACGTCGTCCGCGCTCTTCGAGCTGCCTTGCACGATATGCAGCTTGTGGTCCTTCGGCAGGGGCTCGACGCTGCGCGACAAGCTGGTGACCTCATGGCCCTTTTGCAGCGCCAGACGCACGACTTCGAGGCCCACCCCTGCGGATGCACCGATGACGGTGATTTTCATGGGTTCTAGCACGACACGTTGAACAGGGACTTGGCGGCCGAGCACTCCAACGCGACCTCACGCGTCTTGGCGATACTGGCGTTGAATACCGTGAGCACGACATAATCGGTGCCGTCACACTTTGCCCGTATCGAGCCATCATTCGGGTTTCGCGCGGCAGCCGAGACGCGCTGGCAGCGCGGGAATTGACGCTTGATGATCCTGACGGCGACAGCCGTGGCATCGCCCTTTGGCGCCGCGCCGACAACCTGATTGGCTGCGGGCACGGATTCTGCCGCCAGAAGCATCGATGCCGCAATGATCGTCAGGGCTGCAGGTCTCATGTTGTTCTCCCAGAAAGAGCAGGCGGGGTCACACCCCCGAATTATCCCACGACGCTGCATGGGCCTGAGGGCCCCGAAAGTCAGTCGTGGCGCAGCGCCGGATTGGAGCCGCGCATGGTACGCACGGCGAGCACCAGCACCCATACGGAAAGGAGTCCGCTCGCCAGATGCTCGAACAGCCCCGCGGCCTGCACGGGATTGCCGCGCCACTGCATGAGCAGGAGAAAGAGAAGTGCCAGGAGGCCGGTGGCGAAGGAATATCCGCTCATCGCCCGCGACGCGCCGCGCAGCCGCAGCGCGACGCCCCACGTCAGCGCCGCCAGAACTCCCGACAGAAAGCCGATGGTGGCGAACAAGTGGTGCAGTTCCTGGCTGGCCGAGAGCCCGCTGCAGCCGGGATCGCAGGGGAACACGCCCGCGCCCATCCGCCCCATGCCGTCGAGGCCGATGAGCCATGCTGCGAAGGTGAAAGCCCAACTGCCCCGGAAAGTCGCCATCAGGGCCGCGGCAAAGCAAAGGTACAGGAACCCTGTGAAGACGAACGCGCCATAGCGCACCAGAAACTCCGTGGTGCTGTCCCGCTCGCCGAGCTCGCTGATGTAGTGGGTGACGTGGCTGAACTCAGGCCGCAGCGCCCCCGCCACGCCGATGAGCGACAGCCAGAGGAGAGGCGCCAGGACTCCGCCAAGCAGGCCTAGCTTGCGCAGGGTCATGTGGCGCGACAGCCAACTGAAGCGGAAATTGGGTTCTGACCCCATCTATTCCTTCATGTCACCAGAAGTCAGCCGTGGTGGCACGCCGAGATGCATACCCAGCCGCGCAGGTCTCGCTTGTCGTGCGTCAGCAAGCGTTTCCGGCGCTACCGCCTCATGATCTGCCTGGCCTGTTGCACGTACTCGTCTTCGGTAATGACGCCATC
>DASRXN010000101.1:0-4827 GCA_035654135.1 Rhodocyclaceae bacterium
CTCTTCAGTCGCGCCGTCGCGGTTTCAATGAAGTTCTCGCGCTCGACACGCCTTTCGTCGAGTTGCCTGGCGATGCGCTTGTAGGTCGCGGGTTCGAGGAAGCGGAAAGAAAGGTCCTCGATCTCCCACTTCATCTGCCAGACGCCGAGGCGGTTGGCGAGTGGCGCATAGATTTCCAGGCTCTCACGCGCCAGATCGCGCCGCGCCGGCGTGTCGTGATCGGTGAACCAGCGCAGCGTCTGCGTGCGCGAGGCCAGCCGCAGCATGACGACGCGGATGTCATCAGCCATCGCCAGCAGCATCTTGCGCAGAATCTCGGCCTGCGTCTTCGCTTCCGTGCGGCCTTGCGCGGCTGCCTCGGTCAGCGGCCGCAGTCCCTTTAGCCGGTGCAGGTTGTCCACCAGGGCTGCGACCGGCTCCCCGAAGCGGGTCGCCAGCTGCTCGCGCGCCTCGGGCAGGAAATCGTGCGCCGCGAACAGCAGGGCGGCGATGCACGTGTCCGCGTCCATGCCAAGCGCATCGAGCCGTTCAAGCATGCCGGTCGCGTGTTCGAAAATATCCTCGCCTGTGCCCAGCGTCTTGCCGGCATAAATCTCGTGGGCCAGCGCCCTGGCCTGGTCAACGGCGTCCACGAACGCCTATCCCACCCACCTGCGGGCATTGCGGAACATGGTCAGCCAAGGCCCGTCCTCGCTCCAGCCTTCGGGATGCCAGGACATCTGCACCGTGCGGAAGATGCGCTCGGGGTGCGGCATCATGATCGTGAAGCGGCCGTCGGTCGTCGTCAGGCCGGTGATGCCATCCGGTGAACCGTTGGGGTTGAAGGGATAGGTGTTCGCCACCTTGCCCCGGTTATCGACGTAGCGCAGCGCCACGACTGACTCTTTCCGGCCACCGGCGAAGACGGCGCGACCTTCACCATGAGACACGACGATGGGCAGCCGCGAACCGGCCATGCCCGTGAAGAAGATCGACGGCGACTGCGGGATCTCGACCATCACGAAACGCGCTTCGAACTGCTCGGAACGGTTGCGGTGGAAGGTCGGCCAATCCTGCGCGCCCGGGACGATGGCTGCCAGGTTGCTCATCATCTGGCAGCCGTTGCAGACACCGAGCGCGAAGCTGTCGGGCCGCGCGAAGAAGGCGGCGAAATCGTCGCGCAGGCGTTCGTTGAACAGGATAGACTTCGCCCAGCCCTGGCCGGCGCCGAGCACGTCGCCGTAAGAGAAGCCGCCGCAGGCGACGAAGCCCCGAAAGTCAGCCATGGCGACACGCCGGGCCTGCAGGTCGGACATGTGCACATCGACGCTCTCGAAGCCGGCGCGGTCGAATGCCGCCGCCATCTCCACCTGGCCGTTCACACCCTGCTCACGCAGGATGGCGATTCTTGGTTTTGCCCCCGTATTCACGAACGGCGCCGCAGGATCGAAGGTGAGCATGGCGGAAAGGCCGGGGTCAGCCTCATCGAGCAGTGATTCGAACTCCTCGTCGGCGCAGGCCGCGTCATCGCGCAGTCGCGCGATCTCGTGGCTCACCTCGCTCCAGGCCGTTTGCAGTTCGGTACGCGTGGCCCCGAAGGCCAGCTTGGCGTTGCGCCAGATGCGGATCTCGTCACGCTTGTTGAGCGTGCCGATCATGTGCGCGCAGGCGCCCAGACCGGCTTCGCGCCAGGTGTGCATCACCGTCTCGCGGTCGTCGCGCAGCACCTGGATCACGGCCCCGAGTTCCTCGTTGAACAGCGCTGCGACCATGCGGTCGCGCATCCGGCCGTCGACGATCTCCGGATGACGCTCGATGCCGTCGACGTCGTTCATCAGCGGATCGAAGCAGAGCGTGTCGAGGTTGAGCGAGACGCCGAGGCGCGCGGCGAAGCTCATCTCGCAGACGGTCGCGAACAGGCCGCCGTCCGAACGGTCGTGATAGGCGAGGATCATGCCGGCGCGGTTGAGGTGCTGGATCACGCCGAAGAAGGCCTTGAGCTTCTGCGCATCGACATCGGGCGGCAGGTCGCCGGACTTGCCATAGACCTGCGCCAGCGCGGAACCGCCGAGGCGGTTCCTGCCTTCGCCGAGATCGATCAGGATCAGTTCCGTCTCACCCTTCTCGTCCGAGCGCAGTTGCGGCGTCATGGTCCTGCGCACGTCGGCACAGGGTGCGAAGGCGGTGACGATCAGCGACAGCGGCGCAATGACCTGCTTTTGCTTGCCCCCCTCTTCCCAGCGCGTGCGCATGGACAGCGAATCCTTGCCGACGGGTATCGATACACCAAGCTGCGGGCAGAACTCGAGACCCACCGTCTTGACGGTGTCGAACAGCGCCGCGTCCTCATTGCCGTGGCCGGCCGCCGCCATCCAGTTGGCCGAGAGCTTGATGTTGGAAATGCTGCCGATGTCGGCGGCGGCGATGTTGGTGATCGCCTCGCCGACCGCCATGCGGCCCGAGGCCGGCGCGTTGAGCAGCGCCACCGGCGTGCGCTCGCCCATGGCGAAGCACTCCCCGAGCGTGGTGTCGTAGCCCATCGTGGTCACGGCGACGTCGGCCACCGGCACCTGCCAGGGGCCGACGAACTGGTCGCGCGCGGTCATGCCGCCGACCGTGCGGTCGCCGATGGTGATCAGGAAGCGCTTGCTGGCCACGGCCGGCAGGCGCATGAGGCGAAACGCTGCCTCTTTCAGGTCGATGGCGCCGAGGTCGAGCGCGGGCATCGTGACTGCCTTGCGCGTCGCGTTGCGGTGCATGCGCGGCGGCTTGCCGAGCAGCACTTCCATCGGCATGTCGACGGCCTTGTTGTCGAAGTGCCTGTCGGTGACGACCAGTTCGCGTTCGGCGGTGGCCTCGCCCAGCACGGCGAACGGGCAGCGTTCGCGCTCGCACAGCGCCTTGAATTCGGCCAGCCGCTCGGGCGGAATGGCCAGCACGTAACGCTCCTGCGCCTCGTTCGACCAAATCTCGCGTGGCGACATGCCCGGCTCCTCGCTGGGCACGTTGCGCAGTTCGAAGCGCGCGCCGCGCTTGGCGTCGTTGGCCAGCTCAGGCATGGCATTGGAGATGCCGCCAGCGCCCACATCGTGGATGGCGAGGATGGGGTTGGCCTCGCCCATCTGCCAGCAGCGGTCGATCACCTCCTGCGCACGGCGCTGCATCTCGGGATTGCCGCGCTGCACGGAGGCGAAGTCGAGGTCGGCGGTATTGGTGCCGGTCGCCATCGACGAGGCGGCGCCGCCGCCGAGGCCGATCAGCATGCCCGGACCGCCAAGCTGGATCAGCAGCGTGCCGGCCGGAAACTCATTCTTGAAGCAGTGGCGGTCGGCGATGTTGCCGACGCCGCCCGCGATCATGATCGGCTTGTGGTAGCCGCGCACTTCGCCGTTGAACTCCTGCTCGAAAGTGCGGAAATAGCCGGCGAGGTTGGGCCGGCCGAATTCGTTGTTGAAGGCCGCCGCGCCGATCGGACCCTCGATCATGATGCCGAGCGCCGAAGCAATGCGATCCGGCTTGCCGTAGCCGGACTCCCAAGGCTGAGCATGTCCCGGGATATTGAGGTCGGACACCGAGAACCCACACAGGCCCGCCTTGGGCTTGGAGCCGCGGCCCGTCGCGCCTTCGTCGCGGATCTCGCCGCCCGAGCCGGTCGCCGCGCCCGGGAAGGGCGAGATGGCGGTCGGATGGTTGTGCGTCTCGACCTTGGCGAGGATGTGCGTCGACTCCTCCACGTATCCGTACTTGCCGTCGGCACCGGACAGGAAGCGCCTGATCTTCGCGCCCTCGATCACCGAGGCATTGTCGGAGTAGGCGACCACCGTTCCTTCCGGATGCGCCTTGTGCGTCTCGCGGATCATGCCGAACAGCGACAGCGGCTGGTCGGCGCCATCGACGGTCCACGAAGCGTTGAAGATCTTGTGGCGACAGTGCTCGGAGTTGGCCTGGGCGAACATCATCAACTCGACATCGGTCGGGTTGCGGCCGAGCTTGCCGAAGTTCTCGACCAGATAGTCGATCTCGTCGTCCGAGAGCGCCAGGCCCAACTCGCCATTCGCCTTCGCCAGGGCCGCCCGGCCGCCGGCCAGGATGTCGACCGTGGTCAGCGGCTGCGGCGCGTAGTGATGGAACAACTCGTCGGCAGCATCGAGGGTATCGAGCACCGACTCGGTCATGCGGTCGTGGAGGCGTACCGCCACGACTGACTTTTCGCCGCCAGTGAAATGGAAGGCGATGCCGCGCTCGATGCGCTTGATCTGCGCGAAGCCGCAGTTGTGGGCGATGTCGGTCGCCTTCGACGACCACGGCGAAATGGTGCCCAAGCGGGGCGTCACCAGCAGCAGCGTGCCCTTCGGCTCGGCCGGCAGCGATGCCGGTATCCCCAGCAGGTCTTTCAGTCGCGCCAGATCGTCACCGTGAAGCTCGCCGTCGCATTCGACGAAGTACCAGTGCTCCGCTACCACGGGGCTGCCAATGGCGTCATGCAGACGGGCAAGGCGGGTCGGAGAAAAGGCGGCGGCGCCGCGCAGCTTGAGGATGGTCGACATGGTGGCAAGGAGAATGGAATGCAGCCTATGGCCGGGCAGTGCGAATTATACTTGGGCTCAAACCTCAACTTCGCGTGACCACGCCCACGCGCATCTGGAGACTTTCCCATGAACATCGGCTTCATCGGACTCGGCCTCATGGGCCGCCCCATGGCGCTGCACCTGGCCGAGGCCGGCCACGCGCTGCATCTCTGGGCCCGCCGCCCGGCATCGCTCGACCCTTTCAAGGATGTCAATGCGCACGCTCACGTTTCCGCCGCCGAGGTCGCGAAACACGCGGACATCGTCTTCACGATGGTGG
>DASRXN010000102.1:0-2098 GCA_035654135.1 Rhodocyclaceae bacterium
AGGGCGCCATGAAACGGCTGCACGTGGTCGCCGAATCCGGTCGTGCCCTCCGGGAAGACACCGACGCGGCTGCCTTGGCGCAGTTCGCCGATGAGGTGTTCGCGCGTGCGCTGGGCTGCCGAGCGCGACCCGCGCTCGATGAACAGGGTGCCGGCGCGATCGCTGAACCAGCCGATGAGCGGCCAGCGACGCACGTCATCCTTGGCGACGAAGTGCGTCGGCGCCAGCGCGTTGATGGCATAGATGTCCAGCCAGGAAACATGGTTGGCGACGAACAGGCCGCTATCGAGCGGTATACCGCTTGAGCACAGGCGGACACCGAGCATATCCAGCAATTGCCGCGACCAGCGTGCCTTCAGCGCCAGCTTGGCACGTTGTGGCAGGACCGGGAAGGCGACCGCCACCGTTGCCACGCCCCACAGCAGATGCAGCGCAGTTCGGGCGAGGCGAAGAACGGCGCGGCTCTCGTTGGCGAGCGTATTCAGTTTCGACCCTACAGTGATTCGCCGAAGGCGCGCTGAAATTGTGCGGCGATGTCGTCGCGCGTCGGCTTGTGGTTCTGGCCGCCCCTGTGCGCGATCTTGATCGAGCCCATCAGCGAGGCGAGGCGCCCGGTTTTTTCCCAGCCCCAGTTGCGGCCGATGCCGTAAAGCAGGCCGGCCCGGTAGGCGTCGCCACAGCCAGTGGGGTCAACCATGGCTTGTGGTTCGACACCGGGGATCGAGATGTGCCGGCCATTGGCATATATCTCGGAGCCGTTGCCGCCGAGCGTCACGATCAGCGCCTTGACTTCCCGCGCCAGTTCTTCGAGCTCGCGCCCCGTACGCTCGCAGAGCATCCTGGCTTCGTAGTCATTCAGCGTGCACCAGTCGGCCAGCCTGAGGAAGTCGAGCAGTTCCTCGCCATTGAACATCGGCAGGCCCTGGCCCGGATCGAAGATGAAAGGGATGCCCACCTCGTGGAACTGGCGGGCATGCGCCAGCATGCCGTCGCGGCCATCGGGCGAGACGATGCCGAGGCCGATTCCTTCCGCATCCTGAATGTGGTTGGCGTGAGACTGGTTCATCGCGCCAGGGTGGAAGGCCGTGATCTGGTTGTCGTCCAGGTCGGTGGTGATGAAGGCCTGCGCGGTGTAGCTGCCGGCGACGTGGCGGACGTGCCCGCTGTCCATGCTCAGGTGCGCCAGCCGCTGCATGTAGAGACTGCTGTCGTCGCCGACCGTAGCCATGATGACCGGTTCGCCGCCGAGCAGCTTCAGGTTGTAGGCGATGTTGCCGGCGCAGCCGCCGTATTCGCGGCGCATGTCCGGCACCAGGAAGGAGACGTTGAGGATGTGAATCTGCTCAGGCAGGATGTGATTCTTGAAGCGGTCGTGGAACACCATGATGGTGTCGTAAGCGAGGGAACCGCAAATCAGGGTTTTCATAGGGCGTTTTTCAGGGATAGAAGACATACAGTCGATAGCCGACGGCGGGTACGTCAACCGCCTCCAGAGCGAGCTGGATGGCCTGTTCGCTCCGGGCCGGGATGCCGGCAGAGCCCGGCAGCTTCGGTGGCAGGTATTCGCCCGGAGCCAGTGCGCGGCGCAGCAAGGCACGATCGCTGGCGTCCGTCAGCGTCAGTTCCAGGTGCGGCCAGACTTGCGCATAAGGCGCCCGGTTGCGCAGCGTGGCCATCAATTGAAGATGACCCGGTTTCTCGTTATCGGGCACCAGATCGGAGGTCTCGATGCCGATCAGTTCGATCCTGCGGGGCAGGCTAACTTCGCAGCCGAGCAGTTCGCAGGCCGCAATAAGGGCCGGCTTGGTTGCAGGTGCCGTTACCGCCAGTTCCGTGCGGAAATAAAGGAGGACCTGAAGTGTGAGAGCGCACGCGGCGGCCACACTGCCCAGCACCCACGGCCAGCGTCGCCGCCGCCGGGGCACTTCTTCTTCGTGCAACAGCGGTTCGGGCGCCAACTCCGGTGACGCTTCCGGCTCAGGTTTCATCTCCGGCTCGGGCTCAAACTCGGCTACCGGTTCCGGCTCAGGTTCGGGCTCAGGTTCCGGCTCAGGTTCCGGCTCAGGTTCCGGCTCAGGTTCCGGCTCAGGTTCCGGCT
>DASRXN010000103.1:0-21765 GCA_035654135.1 Rhodocyclaceae bacterium
GAAACTTTATGAGCTGTTCACCGCCGCCAACATCGCCCGCCGGGCCGGCCGCGACCTGTTGCAGGAAATGGCGGACCGGCTCGATGCCGACATTGCTGCCGCCCGCAGCCAGCTGGCCGAGGCTACCTAGTTCAACCGACGCCCCTGTTCGACTCGCTCGAGAAACGCCAGTGCCTGCGCATGACCGAGCGTGGCGGCAGCGCGCAGCCACTTCATCGCCAGGCGCGGATTGCTCGCCGCGCCGGCACCGCGATAGTAGGCACTGCCCAGTTCATACTGGGCCTCGACCTCGCCCAGCAGCGCCGACCGGCGCAGCCAGCGCAGGCCGGCACGGGCGTCTCGGCGCGCGCCATGGCCGTGCAACAGGCAATAGCCGAGGCTGTACATGGCGTAGGCATCCTCATGCTGCGCCACCGCCTGCTCGTACCAGCGCAACGCCTCGCGGGCGCTCATCGCCACGCCCCAGCCGTAGTAGTACATGTCGCCGAGCGCAATCTTGGCATCGAACAGCGTCGCCGCCTTGCGGTACCAGAGCACCGCCTGCGCCAGATCCGGCTCACCGCCGACGCCGTAGCGCAAACACTCCGCCAGCATCAGCGCCGCGCGGCGGTGACCCAGTTCGGCTGCCTTGCGATAGCAGCGCACCGCACTCGCGACGTTGTCCGGGCCGCCATGGAACAAGCGTTCGGCCCGCGCAAACCAGTAACGCTCCAGTTCGCCCAGCGCGGAAGACCAGCCACCCTCCGCCGCCGCGCGCAGCAATACCTCGCCGCACGATGGATCGACTGCGGTGCCGATGCCATGCAGCACGCAACGCCCGAGTTCCGCCAGGCCGTGTGGGTCGCCGGCGTTGGCCGCGAACCGGTAATGCTCGACCGCCTTGACCGGATCGGCGGCCATACCCTCGCCATGCTCGTGACACTCGCCCAGCCAGACATGCGCTTGCGCATCGCCCGCCTCGACGGCACGGCGATACCAGGCGACGGCCAGTTCCTTGTTCTCGGTGACTGCATCGCCCCAGCGATAGCAGTGCGCGACCTTCAGGCAGGCGCGGGCATGGCCCTGACGAGCCGCCGACCGCCACCAGCGCAGTGCCTCGATCAAGTTGACGCTCTCGCCTGCCCGCCCGGCGGCCCAAGCTTCGCCCAGTTCGAATGAAGCTTCACGGTTGTCCCGGTCAGCCGCCTGCCGGTACCAGTCGAGCCCGGCCCCGATATCGGCGGCGACACCGAGCCCGAAGGTATGACACTGGCCGAGCATGAACATGGCGCCGCTCATGCCCTTGTTCGCGGCCGCCTCGAACCACCTGACTGCCTCGACCCGGTCCGCCGCCACACCTTCGCCGGCGTAGAGGCAGAGGGCACACGCGAACATCGCGGCCGTCACGCCAAGTTCGGCGGAGGCACGCCACAGCCGCACCGCTACGGCACGATCCTCCGGCACGCCGCGGCCAAAATAATGGCAGCGTGCCAGCAGGTCGAGCGCGCGCGGCTGACCCCTGTCGGCGGCCATCTTCAGGAGGCGTGCCGCCTCCGCATAATTGCGCGACAGTTCAAAACCGTGATACAGACGCCAGGCCAGCTCCGCCTGCGCCGACGGATTGCCGCCTTCGGCCATGCGCCTCAATTCCGCAAGCGCCACCTGCCGCCAGAAGTCATCGGCAGGTCCGAGCAGTTCCAGGCCCTGGGTGGCACCCCGCTCGATGAGGCTGCTGTCCAGCACGTCCCGGAACAGGCCAAGGACCGCCGAGGGACGCAGCGGGACGAGAGAGGTCGTGGCGACAGGGATAGTCATATGGATGTGAGCTTAACGAGTTTCCTTGCGCCCGTATTCCACAAAAACTGTGGAAAAGTCCGTGATTCCCGCGTTAACATGACGCTCCCATCCAGTGCCGCCTGCCGGTCCACACCCCGCCGTGCTTGCTGAAATCGTCACCGTCACCGAACTGAATCGCCTCGCCCGCTCAGCCCTCGAGCGCGAATTTCCGCTGCTCTGGGTCGCCGGCGAAGTGTCGAACCTGACCCGCGCGCCGTCCGGCCACGTCTACTTCACCCTCAAGGATGCCGGCGCGCAGGTTCGTTGCGCCATGTTCCGCTCGCGAGCGCAGACGCTGCCCTGGCAACTGGAAAACGGCCAGCAGGTCGAGGCAAGGGCGTTGGTGACGATCTACGAGGCCCGCGGCGATTTCCAGCTGAACGTCGAAAACCTGCGTCGGGCAGGACTCGGGCGGCTCTACGAGGCCTTCCTGCGCCTGAAGGAAAAACTGGCGACCGAAGGACTGTTCGCCGAGGCACGGAAGCGACCGCTGCCGCGTTTTCCGCGCCGCATTGGTGTCATCACCTCGCCACGCGCTGCCGCGCTACGCGACGTCCTCGTCACGCTGAAGCGACGCGCGCCGAATGTTCCCGTCATTGTCTACCCGACCTTGGTGCAGGGCACCGATGCCGCCGGCCAGGTAGCGGAAGCGCTCAGGACGGCGGGCGAACGTGACGAATGCGACCTGCTGCTGGTCGTGCGCGGCGGCGGCAGCCTCGAAGACCTCTGGGCCTTCAACGAGGAAATCGTAGCCCGCGCCATTGTCGCCAGCCCGATTCCCGTCATTGCCGGCGTCGGCCACGAGACCGACATCACCATCGCCGATCTCGCCGCCGACCGGCGTGCCGCTACGCCCACGGCCGCGGCGGAAATCGCCAGCGCTGGCTGGTTCGATGCTGCCGACGAGATGACCCGACTCGCCGCTGGCCTGCGCGCCGCCATGCGGGCCCGGATCGAGAACCGGATGCAGCGCGTCGACCTGCTGGCCCGGCAACTGGTGCATCCGGCCGCGCGGCTGGCCAGAAGCCGACAGCGACTCGATCATCTGGCAACCCGTCTCGCGGCGGCCTGCGACCGGCTCGCGGCACGCCGTCGCCAGCGGCTCACTACACTGCGTCTACGCCTCGCCCAGGCACGGCCGAACCTCGAACTGCGCCGCACCAAGCTGGAACGACTGTCGGCCAGCCTGACCGCGCTGAACCCGCGGGCGGCGCTCGCCCGCGGCTATGTCCTGGTGCGCGACCCCGCAGGGCAACTGGTGCGCAGCCATCGCCAACTCACCGCCGGCATGGCCCTGTCGCTGCGCTTTGCTGACGGTGGCGCCGAGGCTCTTGTCAGCAAGATAATTCCCGACTAGAATTGTCGGACTTCAAATAACCACTCGACCTGGAGAGCCAAAATGGAACACACCCTGCCTGCCCTGCCCTACGCGATGGACGCCCTGGCGCCGCATATGTCGAAGGAAACCTTCGAGTACCACTACGGCAAGCATCACCAGGCCTACGTCACCAACCTCAACAACCTGATCAAGGGCACCGAGTACGAGAACCTCGATCTCGACGCCATCGTCAAGAAGGCGCCGGCCGGCGGCATCTACAACAACGCCGCCCAGGTCTCGAACCACACCTTCTTCTGGAACTGCATGAAAGTCAGTGGCGGCGGTACGCCGAGCGGCGCGCTGGCCGACGCGATCAACAAGAAGTGGGGCTCGTTCGACGACTTCAAGAAGGCCTTCCAGACCTCCGCGGTCGGCAACTTCGGCTCCGGCTGGACCTGGCTGGTGAAGAAGGCCGACGGCTCGGTGGACATCGTCAACATGGGCGCCGCCGGCACGCCGCTGACCACCGGCGACAAGGCGCTGCTGTGCATCGACGTCTGGGAACACGCCTACTACATCGACTACCGCAATGCGCGGCCCAAGTTCGTCGAGACCTTCCTCAACCACCTCGCCAACTGGGATTTCGCCGCGAAGAATTTCGGCTGAGACCAGACTCTTTTTTCGACGCGACGACGGGCACCTCGGTGCCCGTTTTCTTTGTCGCGCCGCTCCTTGGCCAAAGCGGACGTCGAGCGTACCGCGCAGGGGTTGCAGGATGATTCCTACATGCGAAACGGCGGCGTCCGACAGCCTCCACCCCCGCGCACTCCTACGATGGAATCGTCCCACGGGGCTGCCGACTGTATGGCAATGGGGCCGACAGCGGCCCGCTCGCGGGCTCACATTTCAGAGGAGAGAACCATGATTGCCAAGTCCCCAGTCCGATTTCTTGCGCTCATTATCGTTCTGGCTTCCGGCATTGCCTGGGCCGAAGGCAACGCGCCCGAGGCCTTGGTCAAGGACGTGACCGATCAGGTCCTGGCCGTGCTTCGCCAAGACAAGGACATACAGTCCGGAAACCGGCAACGCGCCATGTCCGTCATCGAGACCAAAGTCGCGCCGCACTTCGACTTCACCCGCATGACCGGCCTCGCGACCGGCCGCGCCTGGCAGCAGGCGAGCCCGTCCCAGCGCGAAGCCCTGAGCACCCAATTCCGCACCCTGCTCGTACGTACTTACGCCAACGCGCTGATCGCCTACCGCGACCAGACGGTGAGCTTCAAGCCTTCGCCGCCGCAGAAGGGCGATGACGTGACGGTGCGCAGCCAGATCAACAAGCCAGGCGGCGAGTCGATTGCCATCGACTACAGCCTGGCCAAGACCCAAGGAGACTGGAAGGTGTACGACGTCGCCATCGCCGGCGTAAGCCTGGTCACCAACTATCGCAGCACCTTTGCCACCGAAGTCCAGAAGGGTGGTGTCGATGGCCTGTTGAAGTCGCTGCAAGAAAAGAACCATCACCTTGAAGAGGCCCACGGTAAGCCCACTGCCTGAGCGGCAGCCAGGGAACTCCGCAGGCGACGGCGGCCGTTGGGCAATGCCTTCAATGCCTATGTTGCTGAGCGGGAAACGGCTCGCTTCGGTCTGATCATTGAACTTATTGGCGGCAACCGCCATCAACCCACTTGGGAGATCAACGCCCGACGGGAGAGTTCAGATGAGCACCGCACCAGGCAACGAAGGCGGCCCGGACCTGACTCTGGGTATTCCTGTGGACGAGTTCGCCGACACCGCGATGCGGGTGGGTCACGTGGGCGACGAGGCCGTCCTGGTTGCGCGCCGCGGCAAAGAGTTCTTTGCCATCGGAGCAAACTGTTCGCATTACAACGGGCCGCTGGCGGACGGGATTGTCGTGGACGACACCGTGCGCTGCCCCTGGCATCACGCGTGTTTCAGCCTGCGCACCGGCGAAGCGCTGCATGCCCCTGCCTTCAGCCCGGTCTCGTGCTGGGTTACCGAGGTGATCGACGCGAAGGTATTCGTCCGAACGCGAAAGGAAATGCCGGCAGCGGCAAATCGGACAGAGCCCGGCCCGCGCCGCGGGCGGCCGCCGGGCCGGATCGTCATTGTCGGCGGCGGCGCAGCCGGTTTCGCGGCGGCCAACAAGCTGCGTCGCGACCAATACCAGGGTAGCATCGTCATGCTGAGCCACGAAGACGCGGCGCCGGTCGACCGACCCAACCTCTCGAAGGATTACCTTGCCGGCAATGCGCCGGAAGAGTGGCTGCCGTTGCGGCCGGACCATTTCTACAGCGAGAACGGGATCGACCTGCGGCTCAACACCAGAGTCACGCACATCGACGTTGCCGCGCGCGAGGTCGACCTCGACAACGGCGGCCGCGTTGCGTACGACAAGCTGCTCCTTGCCACCGGCGCCGAGCCGATGCGCCTGCCGCTGGCCGGTATGGACTTGCCGCACGTGCGCACCTTGCGCTCCTGCACGGACAGCCGCGCCATCGCCGCGCGGGCTGGAACGGCGCGGCGTGCCGTGGTCATGGGGGCTAGCTTCATCGGCCTCGAAGCGGCGGCATCGTTGCGCGCGCGGGGCATCGAGGTCCATGTCGTGGCACCGGAGGCCATACCGATGGTGCGTGTCCTGGGACGGCAAATGGGTGAGTTCATTCGTCGCCTGCACGAGGAGCATGGCGTGATATTCCATCTCGAAGACACGGCAACGGCCATCGACGACACGAAAGTCATGTTGCGCAGCGGCGGCACGATCGATGCGGACATCGTCGTCGTTGGCGTTGGCGTGCGCCCGCGCGTCGCCTTGGCCGAGACCGCTGGACTCGCGATCGACCGCGGCGTGCTCGTCAATGCATTCCTGGAAACCAGCGCGCACGGAGTCTTTGCGGCGGGCGACATCGCTCGCTGGCCCGATCGGCACACCGGCGAGAACGTTCGCGTCGAGCATTGGGTCGTCGCCGAGCGCCAGGGACAAACGGCGGCGCTCAACATGCTCGGTGCCAACGAGAAGTACGACGCGGTGCCGTTCTTCTGGAGCCAGCATTACGATGTTCCGATCAACTACGTCGGCCACGCCGAGACCTGGGACGAACTGACCGTCGAGGGCGACATCGCCGCCCGGGATTGCCTGGTGTCCTACAAGCGCAACGGCCGCGTGCTCGCGGTCGCGTCGATGGGCCGCGACGTGGCCAGTCTCACCACCGAGCTGGCCATGGAGAGTTTAAATGGGCAAGGCGATTCCGGAATAGAGGCCGCGTGAAAGTCAGCCGTCGTGGTACGCCGTGCATTCGTGCCCGGGCCGGCTACAGCAGCCCGACCAGCTGCCGAAGTTCCGCCGCGTCGACATCCGACACGGCGCGGAACGTCATTCCGTCCGCAGTCTTGCCAAGGAGGTGATAGCCCTGCGCCGTCGTCAGCGCCGGGATTGCAGTTTCCATGCGGTCCGCCGGCCAGATGAAGACATCGATGAAATGATGCCGGCGCTTGTAGACCACGACCGCGACGAGGTGGTGGTCGACGTAATCCAGCCGCCCACCGACGAGCGGAAAGCCTTCGGCGGCAAGATCGCGTACCGGCGGCGAGAAATCGACCCGGCCGTTGAACCACGGCTTCACTGTGTGCTGGTCGGTCGAGGCAATGTCGATCACATGATTGGTCAGCAGGGCGCGTGCGTGGCTCGCGACCAACTCGTCGGCGAGGCCGTCGTCCATCGCTGCCTGCCGCGGAATGAAGATCGCCAGCAGGAACGCCGCGCAGGCGGTGGCGAACACGCCCGCGCCGGTCAAGACTTTCCAGTCGAACTTCCGACCCACCGCCGGTAGCCGGCGATGCGAGTCGGGCGCCGGCAGCGCCGCCACGATCCGCTCGCGCAGCGAAGCACTTGCCTGATGGCGGGTCGAAGACCGGCGGATCTCAGCCGACAGTTCCTGTTGTCGCTGGCGCAGCGAGCGGCATTCGGCGCACGACGCGATGTGCGCGGCGAGCGCTTCCTCGTCGCGCGCGTCGAGTTCTCGGTCGATCGATATCGGCACGAGCCGTTTTGCTTCGCTACAGTCCATGTCCAGCCTCGCCTCCATCCGCGGACAGGTAACGCACCAGCAGGTGACGAGCGCGCGCCAGACGCGACATCACGGTGCCGATCGGGATGTCCAGCACGACGGCAATTTCCTTGTACGACATGTCCTCCAACTCCCGCAACACGATCACCTCGCGAAATTCCAGCGGCAGGCGTTCGATTGCGGCATCGACACGCCGGCAATCGTCGGCGCGCAGCGCCAGCGATTCCGGATTCGCTTCGAGGTCCGGCAGAGCATGAAGCTCCTCCTCGTACTCCACCTGCTCCTTGCCCGGCCGGTTGCGTGCCAGCCAGTTGAAGCAAGTGTTCCTGACGATGGCCAGCAGCCACGGCCTGGCGTTGTCTCCGCGCAACCCGTCAAACGAATCGAAAGCCCGCAGGAATGCTTCCTGAACGACGTCGTCCGTATCCTGCGCGTCGCGCGCAAGCCAGCGCGCCAGATTGAAGGCGGAGTCCAGATGCGGCAAGACCAGCGCCTCGAAGCGCATGCGCCTTCTCGACAAGATGGGGTCGTCAGCCATCGCATATAAGCAATACCGATTTTCCGATCCAAATATTCCCGCACCGAATCGGGAATAAAAGGACAGGCGCGCCGGTATTGCACTGTGAACGCACAACGCGTGAATGGAGGAGCATAACTCATGAAACAGCTAATGGATCGGCGAGAGTTCATCCGCCTGGCGGCCTTCGGCGGCATCGTGTTCGCATCGGGCGTTCGTGCCGCAGGCTATGGCAGCGGTATGACCGCGGACAAATCGGCCGCGGCCGACGACTTCTACTTCGTGCAGTTATCCGACACGCACTGGGGCTTCGATGGACCGCCCAATCCCGACTCGCATGGTACGTTGCCGAAAGCGATCGCAGCGGTCAATGCGCTATCGGAGCAACCGGATTTTGTCGTCTTCACCGGCGACCTGACACACCTGACTCTCGATGCCCAGGTGCGGCGCGCACGAATGACCGAATTTCGCGACATCGTCTCGAAGTTGAAGGTACGCGACGTACGTTTCCTGCCCGGCGAGCACGATGCATCGGTGGATCGCGGCGAGGCATTCCAGGAGTTCTTTGGCCCGACGCACTACACCTTTGACCACAAGGGCGCGCATTTCATCGTCATCGACAACGTGTCGGACCCGAAAGGGATCATTGGCGATGCCCAGCTGGCCTGGCTTGTGGACGATCTCGGCAAACTGCCAAAGGACAAACCAATTGTGGTGCTGACCCACCGGCCGCTGTTCGACCTCCAGCCGGAATGGGGTTGGTCGACGGGCGATGGGGCACGGGCAATCGAGCTCCTGTTGCCATTCCGCAACGTCTCGGTGTTCTATGGGCACATCCACCAGGAAAATCAGCGCATGACCGGGCATATTTTGCACCGCGCGGCAAAGTCCCTGATCTTTCCGCTGCCCCCGCCGGGGTCGGCCGACCATAAGCCGGTGCCGTGGGATTCGGCACAACCCTATCGCGGGCTCGGCTGGCGTGACGTCGAGGCTGAACCGACGAAAGCGAAGTACGAGATTCACGAACATTCGGTTCAGGGAGGCTAAGCGTTCAATGACCGCGTTCCTGACGACATCCCGGATGCATTTGCTGCACCAGGGGACCATCACGCTGCTCGCCTCGGCAACCATCCTGATTGGTTCAGTCGTACTTGGTGCCCAAGCGGTCAATGAGAGCAGCAAGATCCTGTTTACGGCGACGCAGTCAGATGTATCGGTCGACGGCGGGTTCGGCAAGTTCACCGCCGATGTCGAGTTTGATCCAGCGAAGCCGGCAACCGGCAAGGTCAGTCTTGTGATCAACCTGGGGTCGGTCGCAACAGGCAGTACGGAGGCCGACGACCTGCTGAAGAGCGGGGACTTTTTCGACGTCGCACACTTCCCACAGGCCACCTTTATCTCAAAGACCATCAGCACGCAGGACACAGGGCATTTCCAGGCCCTTGGGCAATTTACTCTGAAGGGCCGAAGTGCCGGGATTGCGGTCCCTTTCACCGCACGGCCGGAGGGTGCCGGTCTTCGAATTGAAGGTCGCGTTCTCGTTTCGCGTCTCGCCTACAAGGTAGGTGAGGGACAGTGGGCTGATACGGGGACGCTTGCCGACCAGGTGCGTATCCGCTTCAGCCTTTACGTACCGCGATGAATTCTCGTTTGAGGATAACGTCTTGAACGTCCCGGCATCAAACCACTCCTGCGACCGATTGTCGCATCCCTGGAAGAAGCGGCGCATTGCGGTATCCTCCGCGCCGTGCCCGCCGCGAACCGATCCATCCTCGTCGACCTCGCCATCATTTTGGTGTTGGCGCTCATCGCCGTCGTCGGCTACAAGTATTCGCCGCTGCTGCTGCCCAAGGCCGACCTGACCCTGGCGCCGGCTGCCGGCTGCGATCTGAATGAGCAGCCCTGCCACGCCGACCTGCCCGGTGGCGGCAGCATCGAACTGACTCTTGCCCCGAGGCCGATTCCGGTCGTCAAGCCCATGCGGGTAACGGTCGCAATCTCCGGCCTGCCGGCGCAAAAGGTCGAGATCGACTTCGCCGGCGTCACCATGAACATGGGTCTCAACCGCCTGACCCTTGGCGCCGACGGCGACGGACGCTATGTCGGCGAAGCGACGATTCCCGTCTGCATCACCGGTCGCATGACCTGGCGGGCAACGCTGATGCTGGAAACCGACAGCCAGCGCATTGCAGTGCCCTTCCTCTTCGACGCACCGATCGGAGGCTGAATGTCACAACGGCTATTGCTCGCCCTCGTCGTCATTCTCGCCACAGCCGTCGTCGGCCTCGCCTTGTTCTGGCAGCCGCAGTTATCGCCGCCATCGACCGCACCCGGCGCTCCCGCCGGCGGCGATTTCGTTCTCGACTCCGCCGATGGCCCGGTCGATACCGCCGCCCTGCGCGGCAAGGTAGTCCTGGTCTATTTCGGCTACACGTATTGCCCGGACATCTGCCCGACCTCGCTCACCGTCACCAGCCAGGCGCTCAACCAGTTATCGCCGGCCGAACTGGCGCTGGTGAAGACTGTGTTCGTTTCCGTGGACCCCGAGCGCGACACGCCGGCGCGGCTCAAGGACTACGTGAAATTCTTCCATCCGAGCATGGTCGGGGTCACCGGCACGCCGGCAGCCATCGCCGCCGCCGCCCGCAAGTACGGAGCGATCTACGCCCGCCAGGATGTCGGCAGCACGGCAGGCTACGTGGTCGATCACAGCGCCTGGACCTATGTAGTCGCGCCCGACGGCCACCTTGCCGGCCGCATTCCCCATGGCGCCACGATCGAACAGACGCTGGCGGAAATCCGCAAGTGGCTTCCTTCTTCCCCCACCCCGAAAGGAACATCATGAAACCCGTCACTCTTGCCCTGACTTCATTCATGGCCTGCTTCTCGCTCGGCGCCTGGGCTGCCGGCGCTGCCGACAGCGTCAGCGTCGTCGATCCCTACGTGCGCATGGCGCCCCCGGGCGCCATGGCCACCGGCGCCTTCATGGTACTGAAAAACAGTGGCGACAAGGATGTGAAGGTGGTGAAAGCGGAAAACTCCGCGTCGAAGATCACCGAACTGCATACCCACATTAACGACGGCGGCGTCATGAAGATGCGGCCGGTACCGGCCATCGACATCAAGGCCAAAGGCGAAGCCGTGCTCCAGCCCGGCGGCCTGCATGTCATGCTGATCGACCTCAAGGGGCCGATGAAGGAAGGCGACAAGATCGCCATCACCCTCGGCTTCGACGACGGCTCCAGCAAGCAGTTCGAAGCATCGATCAGGAAGCCCATGCCGATGCCGGCGCCGATGGACCACTCCGCCCACTAGCACCAATGCGGCAAGGGCGCGGGCCTGCCCCGCGCCCTAGGCCTTGACCGGTCGCTTCATCAGCTTTCGTTGCAGCGTGCGCCGGTGCATCTTGAGCGCGCGGGCGGTGGCGGAAATATTGCCGTCGTGCTCGCGCATGACCCGCTGGATGTGCTCCCACTCCAGCCGGCTTACCGATAGCGGCGCCGTCGCCGGCGACTCGGCCACATTCGGCTGGTTGCCCGCGTCGAAAGCGGCCAGGATAGCCTCCACCTCCACCGGCTTGGCCAGGTACTGCACGGCGCCGAGCTTGATGGCATCCACCGCGGTGGCGATGCTGGCGTAGCCGGTCAGCACGACGATGCGGCAGTCGGCATTGATCGCCAGCAGCGGCTCGATCAGCGCCAGGCCGGAGTTGCCGGCCAGATTGAGATCGAGCACCACGCGATCCGGCGGCCGCTGCCGGGCCTGTACCAGGGCCGTTGCCGCATCGGTCGCGCCCTCGGCGGCCAGGCCGCGGCGGCCCAGCGCGCGGGTCAGCACGGCATTGAAGGTTTCATCGTCGTCGATGACCAGAACCGTTTCCATATTCGGCTTTCAGTCGGCTGCCGGCAGGCGGACGCGAGCGACGCCGCCACCGTCGTTGTGCAACGTCAGTTGGCCGCCCAGCCTCGCAATGGCCGCATGGGCGAGGAAGAGGCCGACGCCGCTGCCCCCGGCATGTACCGGAAACGGCGCCTGACCGGCGCGTTCGGGGATGTGCGGCGCAAAACCGGGGCCGTTGTCGCGCACCTCGATCATCAGTCCCGCGGCGTCACCGTCCGCCGTGACGCGCACGGTCGAGCCCGCGTTGGCGGCGTTGTTGAACAGGTTCAGCAGGCCCTGTTCGAGCGTTGCATCGGCGACGAAAGTCAGTCGTGGCGGTACGCCGTTTAGTAGCAGCTCGGCATCCGCGCGCGGGCGCAGCTCGCGCCAACGCGCGAAGACCTCGGCCAGCCAGCGCTGCGCATGCACCGCTGCCGCGCTGTCGAGCCGTTCGGCGCCGGCGCGCTCCGCCAGCCCGCTGATGATCGCCTTGCAGGCCGTGATCTGGCGCTGCAGGATGGCGATGTCGGCGCGTGCCGCTGCCGGCACCGCAGGGTCGCGCTCCAGCTCGCCGGCGATGACGGCCATGGTCGCCAGCGGCGTCGACAGTTCGTGCGCCGCCCCGGCCGCGAGCGTGCCGAGGGCGACGACGCGCTCGTCGCGCAGCGCCCTTTCGCGCACGGCGGCAAGCTCGGCATCACGACTCCGGATCGAGGCCGTCATGCGGACGACGAACCAGGCCAGCATGGCCGCCGACAGCACGAAGGTCACCCACATGCCGGCCAGGTGCAGCCGCGCGGCGCGTCCGGCATCGGCAACCGGCAAGGGCAGATAGGCCACCATCAACAGCGAATAGGCCGCCACTGCCAGCACGGCGATGGCCGCGACCCGAGGCGGCCGCAGCACCAGCGCGGCGATGGCCACCGGCGGCAGCAAGAGGGAAATCAGCGGATTGGCGGCGCCGCCGCTGAAGAACATCAATACCGAGAGCGCGACGATGTCGGTCATCAGTTGCGTAAACAGTTGAGCCTCGCCGACGGCCGTCGCCGCGCCGATCCTCTGACCGGCAAGACCGTTGGCCAGCGCCTGTAGCGCCACGACCAGCAACATCGGTACGGCCGGCAGGGGGATGTTGAGCAGCAGCGGCACCGCGACTATCGCTGCCGCCTCGGCGGCGATCAGCCACCAGCGCAGGGCAACCAGCCGGCGCTGGGTGGTGGGAGTATCGGGTATTGCGGCGAGCGGGGGCATGGCGGCCATTATCCGCGATCACCGGCAGAACCGCGCAGCTGGCGGCCGTGCCTGCGGCATTTCGCCGCAGGTTGGCTACATCTCGATCTGGGTGCCGAGCTCGACGACGCGGTTGGTGGGAATCTTGAAGAACTCGGTGGCGGAACCGGCGTTGCGGAACATCCAGGCGAACAGCCATTCCCGCCACAGCGGCATGGCGGGCTTGTGGTGGGGCACGATGGTCTCCTTGCCGAGGAAGAACGAGGTCTGCATCATGTCGAAGCGCAGGCCCTGCGCCGCGCACAGGTCCATGGCATACGGAATGTCGGGTTCATCCTTGAAGCCGTAACGCACCCGCATCTGATAGAAACCCTGCGGCAGCGCATGCACCTCGACGCGGTCGATCTCCGGCACGTGGGGCACATCCTCGATGAGGACGTTGAGCAGCACCACGCGCTCGTGCAGCACCTTGTTGTGCAGCAGGTTGTGCAGCATCGCGCGCGGCACGCCATCCGGGTTCGTGGTCATGAAAATGCCGGTGCCCTCGCAGCGGTAGGGACCGCCGTAGGACAGGCTGGAAATGAAGGCATCCAGCGGCATCGAATCCTGCTTCAGCTTTTCATAAAGCAGCGCCCGGCCGCGTTTCCAGGTCGCCAGCAGCGTGAATACGGCGAAACCAAGCACCAGCGGAAACCAGCCGCCATCCATGATCTTGACGCTGTTGGCGAAAAAGAAGGCCAGGTCGCCGACGATGAACAGCGCCAGGAACATGCCCGCCTTGAGCCCGCTCCATTGCCACAGGCTGCGCACGACGACGAAGGCCAGCACCGTGTCGATCATCATGGTCAACGTCACGGCAATGCCGTAGGCCGATGCCAGCGCACTCGACGAGCGAAACCCGAGCACCAGGGCGATGACCGCCACCAGCAGCAGCCAGTTGATCGCCGGCACGTAGATCTGGCCGATCTCGCGCTCCGAGGTATGCACCGTGTGCAGGCGCGGCGAGTAACCGAGCTGCATCGCCTGCCGGGTCAGGGAGTACGCACCGGAAATTACCGCCTGCGAGGCAATGATGGTGGCCAGCGTCGACAGCAGCACCATGGGGATCAGCAGCAAGTCCGGCACCATCAGGAAGAAGGGATTCTGCACCGCCGCCGGGTCGTCGAGGATCAGCGCCCCCTGGCCCAGATAGTTCAGGTACAGGCAGGGAAACACATAAGCGAACCAGGCCAGTTTGATCGGCCGGCGGCCGAAGTGACCCATGTCGGCATAGAGCGCTTCGCCACCGGTAACGCACAGCACGACCGCGCCCAGCGACAGGAAGGCCAGCACGTAATTGGCGAGGAAAAATTGCAGCGCGTACCAGGGATTCACGGCGGCGAGGACGGCGGGATGGCGAACGATGGCCATGACGCCCAGCACGCCCAGCGTGGTGAACCAGAACAGCATGACCGGCCCGAACAGGGCGCCGACGCTGGCCGTGCCCCGGCGTTGAACGAAGAACAGAGCAACGATCACCACCAGCGTGATCGGCACCACGTAGGGCTTGAAGGCCGGCGTGACCACTTCCAGGCCTTCGACGGCCGAGAGCACCGAAATTGCCGGCGTGATGACGCCATCGCCGTAGAACAGTGCTGCACCGAAAATGCCCAGCGCCCCCATCCACCACATCCGCCTGGGGCTGGCGCCACTGGTGCGCATGGCCAGCGCGGTCAGCGCCATGATGCCGCCCTCGCCCCGGTTGTCGGCACGCATGATGAACACCACGTACTTCAGCGAAACCGCGATCACCAGCGCCCAGAACACCAGCGACAGGATGCCGAGCACGTTGTCCGGCGCTACCGGCACCGGATGATGGCCGCCGAAAACCTCCTTCAGCGTGTACAGGGGGCTGGTGCCGATATCGCCATAAACCACGCCCATGGCGGCCAGTGCGACGGCGGCGGTGCTCTGCTTGACGTGGAGTTCTGCGGACATGATCGGCGCGCATTATAGGCGTTGGCGATCATTCCCGCCGAACGTCCGCAGCCCGTAAAATGGCGGCTCCACCATGCTGCCCCTCGCCTGGACATCCTTCGCTCCCATGGCACCGGCCGCGCGCCCGATGCGCCAGCCGGGGTCGCTGACCGCCCGGCTGGCGAGAGGCGGGACCGTTACCGTGGATGTTTTGAGCAGCGGCTGGCAGGCGGCACGCCCCGACGAAGCCGCCACCCTGGGTCTGGCCAGACCCGGACAACGGGTTTACGTGCGCGAGGTCTGTGTCCGCCGCGACGGGGCGCCGGCCGTGCTGGCGCGCAGCGTCACCACCCGCGCGGGCATCCAGGGGCCATGGAAGGGCCTGCGCACGCTCGGCCGCCAGCCGCTGGCGACGCTGCTATGGACCGATCCCCTCATCCGTCGCGGGCCATTCGAGTTCGCGCGCCTGCCGGACGGCAACCGCCCACCGGCCCGGCGATCATGCTTCTGGCTCGACGGCCAACCGCTCATCGTGCTGGAGGCTTTCGTCGGCCTGCCCTGGCCCGCTGCAGGTTGGCTGCCGCGCCAACGCCGCTGGATGGCGCAGGCAATCCCGCACACCTCTCCGTTCAGCGCTTGACGGGCTGCCAGAGCACCGCAACGACGCCAATCTTCGTGCTGAAGCCCTTGGCGAATTTCTGCCCGATCGGCACGTTCTTGCCACCCCCCGGCAACGCGGTGAGAACCAGTTCCGTCATCTGGTCGTCGGTCAACCTGGTCGCGCCGTCGGAATGCCAGACCCTGACGCCGCCGCACTCGTCGCGATCGATCAGCAATTCCTTGTCCGACTTTGCAGCCGGCACGACGATCATGACGCCATCCTTGGTCTCGACGGCATGGGCGGAGCCGGCAGTGACCTCGATGGTTTCGCCGCCTTCCGGCCTCGCAGTCGCCGCCAGTGTGACCAGTTCCTCGTCGCTCAGATTGGTGGCGCCCTCGGTGTGCCAGAGTCGGAACGAGCCATCCTGATTCAGCTGAATCAGCAGCGTATTGTCGGCAGCGAATGCCGACCAGGCAGTGCCGAGGATGAAAGCCGCCGCGAGCAGGCGAGTGATGAAGGCCATGATCAGAAGGCGGCGGGAATCAATCAGTCCAGCCCGAACTTGCCGGTGGAAGCCTTATCCACGTGCAGCAGCACCTGGGCGCCCCCATACAGGACCGCGAAGATCAGGATGGCGGCAATCACTTTCACCCACGTCGGTAACTTGTTCATCGTTCGAGCACCAGAAACACACTTTCAACCAATTGTCCGCCTGCGTGACCGCTCGATTTCTCAGTCGAGGGCATAACCCACGCGCAAGAGCAGGTAGTCCTGCCCGGGATTCGGGCGTTTGATGTCGGCGTTGGAATAGTGAGTGAAGCGCAACCCGAGGGTCCAGGGCGTGCTGGCGAAACGGTGGAACACGCCGATCGAATTGCCGAACTGGAAATCGGTGGAGATGTTTTTGTCGCCCAAACGGCTGCCGGAGAACACATTCGCGCCGATACCGAGTTCGACACCAGTTTGCTGCGTAAACCAATAACGTGCCGTTGGCGTCAGGCCGACATGCCAGAGCGAACCGTTCGACAAACCCGAAGGCGCGGTGACACGACCTGCCGATGTTTCGAGGCGGGCATCCAGCCTGCTGCCGGCAAAATCGCGCGTCCAAAACGGATGGGCTTCATAGGTCAACATCGTGTTGTGATAAGCGTCATCCTCACCCCACAGCAAGCCAACCTCGCCGGCATGAGTACTCGCGAGACAGGCGCCGGACAGTACCGCCGCGACGAATGAATGGCGCAGCGAGAACGAAGCTGGGCGAGATGACGTTTGCATCAGATGGATCTCCCTCGTAAGTCGACGGCCTGACTTTGCAGTCCTGCTGGTGCCGGGAGAGGGACTCGAACCCTCACACCTTGCGGCGGCGGATTTTGAGTCCGCTGCGTCTACCGATTCCGCCATCCCGGCCAGGAGGCAAGGCGCGTAAAATGCGCGCCTTCGTTTGGAGGGCCGCATTATCCGCGAATCGTCCCTCCGCTTCAACCGAAGCTTATCCCCCGTGCTGACCCTCGACGATTTCGACTACCTCCTGCCGCCAGACCGCATCGCCCAGATCCCGCTTGCCGAACGCTCGGCGAGCCGGCTGCTGGTGATGCACGGCTCGGAGTTGGAGGATCGCGGCATCCGCGACCTGCCCGGTCTGCTCGTGCCCGGCGATCTGCTGGTGATGAACGACACGCGCGTCATCCATGCCCGCCTCTACGGCCGCAAGGACAGCGGCGGCCAGGTCGAGGTGTTGGTGGAACGGATTGCCGCTGACGGCGAAGTCATTGCCCAGATGCGGGCCAGCAAACCACCGAAACCGGGCTCGCGCCTGCGCCTCGAAGATGCCATCGAGGCCGAAGTACTGGGCCGTATCGGCGAGTTCTGGCGACTGACTTTCAATGGCGACGCGGTGGAGCTGATCGAGCGCCATGGCCGGCTGCCGCTGCCACCCTATATCGAGCGCGCCGCCGAAACACCGGACGAGGAGCGCTACCAGACAGTGTTCGCGCGTGAGAAGGGTTCAGTGGCGGCGCCGACCGCCGGTCTGCATTTCGATCCGCCACTGCTGGCCGCGCTCGCCGAACGCGGCATCGCAACCGCCCACGTGACGCTGCACGTCGGTGCCGGCACCTTCCAGCCAGTGCGCGTGCATGACCTGGCCGAGCATCGCATGCACAAGGAACGCTATTGGGTACCGCAAGCAACAGTGGATGCCATCGCCGCCTGCCGCGCCCGCGGCGGCCGCGTGGTTGCCGTCGGCACCACCAGCCTGCGCACATTGGAGACGGCCGCGCCCGACGGAGAACTGAAGGCTGGAGAAGGCGAGAGCGAACTCTTCGTCACGCCGGGTTTCGACTTCAAGGTCGTCGATGTGCTGCTCACCAATTTCCACCTGCCGAAGTCGACGCTGCTGATGCTGGTCTCGGCCTTCGGCGGTCTGGACAACATCCGCGCCGCCTACCGGCACGCCATCGAGCACAATTACCGCTTCTTCAGCTACGGCGACGCCATGCTGATCCACAGAAAATGAAATTCGACCTCCTCGCCACCGACGGCGCCGCCCGGCGCGGCACGCTCACTCTCGCTCACGGCAGCATCGAGACGCCCGTGTTCATGCCCGTCGGCACCTACGGCACCGTCAAGGCGATGGCGCCGAACGAACTCACCGACATCGGCGCGCAGATCGTGCTCGGCAACACCTTCCACCTCTGGTTGCGGCCGGGGCTGGAGGCGATCGCCGCCCACGACGGCCTGCACCGCTTCATGGCTTGGGACAGGCCCATCCTCACCGATTCGGGCGGCTTCCAGGTGTTCAGCCTGGGCGCGCTGCGCAAGATCACCGAAGAAGGCGTCAAGTTCGCCTCGCCGGTCAATGGCGACCGGCTGTTCCTGACGCCGGAGGAATCCATGCGCATTCAGCACGTGCTGAACTCGGACGTGGTGATGATCTTCGACGAATGCACGCCCTACCCGGCCGACCTGCGCCAGGCTGGCGACTCGATGCGCCTCAGTCTGCGCTGGGCGCGGCGCTCGCGCGACGAGCATGACCGACTGGAGAACACCAATGCCCTGTTCGGCATTGTCCAGGGCGGCATGTACGAAAGTCTGCGCGACGAGTCATTGGCCGGGCTGACGGGCATCGGCTTCGATGGCTTTGCCATCGGCGGCCTTTCGGTGGGCGAGCCGAAGGAGGACTTTGTCCGCATCCTTGCCCACACCGCACCGCGCCTGCCGGCGGACAAACCGCGCTACCTCATGGGCGTCGGCACGCCCGAGGACATCGTCTATGCGGTAGGCCGGGGCATCGACATGTTCGATTGCGTGCTGCCGACGCGCAACGCCCGCAACGGCCACCTGTTCACGCGCTGGGGCGACGTCCGCATCAAGAATGCCTGCCACAAGACCGACACGCGGCCGCTGGACGAGACCTGTGGTTGCTACTGCTGCCGCAACTTCAGTCGCGCCTATCTGCACCACCTGCACCGGGTCGGCGAGATCCTAGGCGCGCGCCTCAACACCATCCACAATCTGTTCTACTATCAAACGTTGATGACGGAATTGCGCAGGGCCATCGCCGAAAACCGCCTCGCTGCCTTCAGCGCCGAATTCCACCGGAACCGGGCGCGCGGGCCGGTATAATGCCCGGCTTATTTCCCTCCACCTGGAGTCCAACATGCTGATTTCAAACGCCTACGCCCAAGCCGCGCCGGCAGCCGCCAACGACCCGACCGGCGGCCTGATGGGCATGCTGCCCATCATCCTGATGTTCGTCGTGCTCTGGTTCCTGATGATCCGGCCGCAGATGAAGAAGTCCAAGGAGCACCAGAAGATGGTCACCGAGTTGCAAAAGGGCGACGAGGTGGTCACCCAAGGCGGCATCGTCGGTCGCGTTACCAAGCTCAGCGAGAACTACATCACTGTCGAAATCGCCGAAGGCAAGAATGGCTCGGTCGAAGTTACGGTTCAGAAGCAAGCCATCGGCGCCCTGCTGCCCAAGGGCACGCTGAAGTCGCTCTAATCACCTTCTGTGCGCCGGTACCCGCGGGTACCGGCGCCGGTGCCCCACCATGAATCGTTATCCCCTCTGGAAGAATATCCTCGTCGCCATTGCACTGGTGTTCGGCCTGCTCTACACCCTGCCGAACTTCTTCGGTGAGGTGCCCGCCGTCCAGGTGTCCAGCGTCAAGGCCACCATCAAGGTGGATACGCAACTGCTCTCGCGCGTCGAGGATGTGCTCAAGAACGCCGGCATCGCCTACAGCGGCCTGTTCGCGGACCCCAACAGCATTCGCGTCCGGCTTGCCGACACCGACACCCAGTTGAAGGCCAAGGACGCCATCGAGAAGGCGCTCAATCCGGACCCGGCCGACGGCTCCTACAGCGTGGCGCTGAACCTGCTCTCGGCATCTCCCGCCTGGCTCACCGGCATCCACGCCCTGCCGATGTACCTCGGCCTCGACCTGCGTGGCGGCGTGCACTTCCTGCTCCAGGTCGACATGAAGGGTGCGCTCACCAAACGCCTCGATTCGACCGCCGCCGACCTGCGCTCGCTCATGCGCGACAAGAACATCCGCCACGGCGGCATCGGCCGCGAGCGCGAAACCATCGTCGTCAAGTTCCGCGAGGCGGAAACCCGCGACAAGGCCAAGGCCGCCATCGGCGATACGCAAGCCGACCTTACCCTGGCCGACGCCCAGGATGGCGCCGAATTCAAGCTGGTGGCAACGCTCAAGCCGACCGCCGAGAGGCGCATCCAGGAATTCGCCATCAAACAGAACATCACCACCCTGCACAACCGGATCAACGAACTCGGCGTCGCCGAGCCGGTGATCCAGCAGCAGGGCGCCGACCGCATCGTCGTGCAACTGCCGGGCGTGCAGGACACCGCCAAGGCCAAGGACATCCTCGGCCGCACCGCCACCCTGGAAGTGCGCATGGTGGACGATGAAAACTCCGCCAACGCCTCGGTCATGGAACAGGCCGCCAAGGGTCAGCCGCCAGTGGGCACCGAGTACTACGTCGAACGCGGCGGCCGGCCGCTGCTGGTGAAGAAGCAGGTCGTGCTGACCGGCGAGCGTCTCACCGACGCCCAGGCCGGCTTCGACAACCAGACCCATGAGCCGGCGGTACACCTCACCCTCGACGCTGCCGGCGCCCGCATCTTCAAGGACGTGACGCGCGACAACGTCGGCAAGCGCATGGCCATCCTGCTGATCGAGAAGGGCAAGGGCGAGGTGGTGACGGCGCCGGTGATCCGCACCGAGATCGGCGGCGGCCGGGTGCAGATTTCCGGCCGCATGAGCACCGTCGAGGCCAACGACGTCGCCCTGCTGTTGCGTGCCGGTTCGCTGGCGGCGCCCATGGAGATCATCGAGGAACGCACCATCGGCCCGAGCCTCGGCGCCGACAACATCAGGAAGGGCTTCCATTCGACCAGTTGGGGCTTTGTCGCCATCGCGATCTTCATGACACTTTATTACCTGCTGTTCGGCTTCGTCTCCGTCATCGCGCTGTCGGCCAACCTGCTGTTCCTGGTGGCGCTGCTGTCGCTCTTGCAGGCGACGCTGACGCTGCCCGGCATCGCCGCCATCGCCCTGACGCTGGGCATGGCCATCGACGCCAACGTGCTGATCAACGAGCGGGTGCGCGAGGAACTGCGTGGCGGCAGCACGCCGCAGGCGGCCATCACGGCCGGCTACGAACGCGCCTGGGCAACCATTCTCGACTCCAACGTCACCACGCTGATCGCCGGTGTCGCGCTGCTGATCTTCGGCTCCGGCCCGGTGCGCGGTTTCGCCGTGGTGCATTGCCTCGGCATCCTGACGTCTCTATTCAGCGCCGTCGTGCTGTCGCGCGGTTTGATCAACCTCATCTACGGCCGCCGCAAGAAACTCGCATCGCTGTCGATCGGCCAGGTGTGGAAGCCCGGCATCGCCGCCGATTCGGCCAAGTAAGGGGATACAAATGGAATTCTTCCGCATCCGCAAAGACATCCCCTTCATGCGCCACGCGCTGGTGTTCAACATCATCTCGCTGATCACCTTCATCGCCGCCGTGTTCTTCCTGGCCACCAAGGGCCTGCACCTGTCGATCGAATTCACCGGCGGCACGCTGCTGGAAGTCAGCTACGCGCAGACGGCCGATCTGGAAAAGATCCGCAAGCAGATGGACGCCGACGGCTTCGTCGACACCCAGGTGCAGAACTTCGGCTCCTCGCGCGACGTGCTGATCCGCGTGCCGCTGGCCAAGGACACCGAGACGGCCAAGGTCGGCGAGCGGGTCATGGAATCGCTGCTGAAAGTCAGCGGTGGCGACACGCCGAGCCTGAAGCGAGTCGAGTTCGTCGGCCCACAGGTCGGCAAGGAACTGGCCTCCGATG
>DASRXN010000104.1:0-4721 GCA_035654135.1 Rhodocyclaceae bacterium
GTCCAAGACTGCAGATAGATAGTGCCTCGACGGAGGGCGGCGGTCGGGCCCGATCCAATCGGCAGGCCGCAAGCTGTTAGCATTTGTCTTGTCGATTTGATTCCCATCCGGTTCCAACAACCAATGTCACTGGCAACCCTCTACAGTCGCGCCCTCGCCGGCATGTCGGCGCCGGAAGTCACCGTCGAAGTGCACCTCGCCGCCGGCCTGCCGTCGTTCACGCTCGTCGGCCTGCCCGAGACGGAAGTGAAGGAGGCGCGTGATCGCGTGCGCGCCGCCATTCAGAACAGCCGCTTCGAGTTCCCGGCCCGCCGCATCACGGTGAACCTCGCGCCGGCCGATCTGCCCAAGGAATCCGGGCGTTTCGACCTTGCCATCGCGCTTGGCATCCTCGTCGCCTCGGGGCAGGTGAAAGCCGATGGCCTCGAGAGGTTCGAGTTCGCCGGCGAGCTTTCGCTGTCCGGTGAACTGCGACCGATCCGAGGCGCGCTGGCCATGTGCGCCTCGGCAGCGGGCACGGGACGAAGTTTCTTCCTGCCCGTCGCCAATGCCGCTGAAGCCGCGCTGGTGCGCTCGGCGACCATCCTGCCGGCGGCAAGCCTGCTGGAAGTCTGCGCCCACTTGGCCGGCACGGTTGCCATCGCCCCATTCGGCGAGCCACCACGGCTGACTTTCGAGCACTATCCCGATCTCGCCGAGGTCAAGGGCCAGGCACAGGCGAAGCGGGCGCTGGAACTGGCCGCGGCCGGCGGCCACAGCCTTTTGATGAGTGGGCCGCCGGGTACCGGCAAGTCGATGCTGGCGCAACGGCTGGCCGGCATCCTGCCGCCCATGACCGATGACGAGGCGCTGGAGAGCGCAGCTGTATTGTCAGTCGCCGGCCGCTTCGATGCTGAACATTACGGCCAGCGGCCCTTCGTCGCCACCCACCATTCGGCCTCGGCGCCGGCGCTGGTCGGCGGTGGCGGCATACCGCGGCCGGGCGAAATTTCCATCGCCCATCATGGTGTGCTGTTTCTCGACGAACTGCCGGAATTCGACCGCCGCGTGCTTGAGGCCCTGCGCGAGCCGCTGGAGACGGGCCACATCCGCGTCGCCCGCGCTGCCCGCCGCGCCGAGTTCCCGGCCCGCTTCCAACTGGTGGCGGCGATGAATCCCTGTCCCTGCGGCTATCTCGGCGAGGCGCGCTGCCGCTGCACGCCGGACCAGATCGCCAAGTACCGGGCCAAGCTCTCCGGCCCCTTCCTCGATCGCATCGACCTGATGATCGAGGTGCCGTCGGTGCCCGAGGCGGAACTGGCGACGCGCGGCGGCGGCGAGCAATCGGCGGTCGTGCGCGAGCGCGTGCTGCGGGCGCGCGAAGCCCAGCTCAGCCGCCAGGGCAAACCCAACGCGCATCTCGGCCCGGATGAAATCGACCGCCATTGCCTGCCGGACTGCCAAGGGGCGCAGCTGCTCAAGCAGGCCATGGCGCGGCTCAACCTGTCGGCGCGCGCCTACCACCGCATCCTGAAAGTGGCGCGCACGGTGGCCGACCTGGCGGGTGCCGCCCATATCGGCGGGCCGCAGGTCGCGGAAGCCATCCACTACCGCCGGGGCTTCTCGGCATGAACAAGGCACCCCGCGGTCTGGCGGCCATGCTGGCCGCCATGACGGCGATCGCACCGTTCTCCATCGACACTTATCTGCCGGCTTTTCCCGAAATGGGGGCGAGCCTCGGCGCGACGCCGATCGAAGTGCAGCAGACGCTCGCCATCTACATGGCGGCTTTCGCCTTTATGATGCTTTGGCACGGCGCGCTGTCCGACGCACTCGGGCGCCGGCGCGTGCTGCTGGTCGCCTTCGCCATTTATGTCGCCGCCTCGGTGTTCTGCGTCTTTGCCGGGCGCATCGAAATGCTCTGGCTCGGCCGTGCCCTGCAGGGGATGTCGGCGGGTGCCGGCATGGTGGTGTCGCGCGCCATCATCCGCGACCTGCTCGACGGCCCGGCGGCGCAGCGCATGATCGCCCATACGGGCATGATCTTCGCCATCGCCCCGGCCATCGCGCCGGTGATTGGCGGCTGGATTCACGCCTTCTTCAGCTGGCATGCGATATTTGTATTTCTTGCCCTCTACGGCGCCGCGCTGTTCGCGGCGGTGTACCTGCTGCTGCCGGAAACCCTGCCGCCGGAACAACGTCAGAGTCTGCATCCCGCCCCGCTGGCGCGCGCCTATTTCGGGGTACTTACGCATCCACCGTTTCTCGCCCTGGCGTTCACCGTGGCACTGTCCTTCAATGGCTTCTTCATTTACGTAGTATCGGCGCCCAAGTTCCTGCTCGAGCATCTGCACGTTTCGGCGCAAGGCTTCCTCTGGCTGTTTGGCCCGGCCATGCTCGGCCTGATGGGCGGCAACTGGCTGTCGGCGCAGCTGGCGGGCAAGGTCAGTTCGCGCCGGACCATCGGTCTCGGCTTCGCTGCCATGGCCGTCGCGGCCGCCGCCAATCTGATCCTGAACCTGTGGCTGCCACCGTCGCTGCCGTGGGCTGTGCTGCCGCAGGCCCTCTATCTGTTCGGCGTATCCGTGGCCATGCCCAACCTGACGCTGCGCATTCTCGATCTCTTCCCGACTCGGCGCGGCCTCGTCTCCAGTTGCCAGGGCGCCACCCAGACCGGCGTCAATGCCCTCACCGCCTCGCTGCTCGCGCCGCTGTTCTGGGACTCCACGCTGGCACTGGCCGCGGCGATGGCGATGTTTCTGGTCCTCGGCGTCGCGGCCTTTGCGCTCAGACGGTTTGGCGGCAGTAACTCTCGCGCGCCAGCGTCACCGCCACCAGGCTAACGGCGACCGTCGCCACCAGCAGCACGAAACCGTCCTGCCAAGCCGTCGCGCCGTAGATGCGCGCACCACCCGCCATGGCGCCGGTCCATTGGCGGTCGAGCATCCAGCCGACCGCCGGTTGCAGGAACATGCCACCCATCAGCGGCCCCATGTTGGCCACGCCCGAAGCCGTGCCCATCAGCCGCAGCGGCACCGATTCCTTGGCCCAGGCGAAGCCGATGATGATGTTGCCCGAGGCGAAGCCGGTGACGGCCAGCACCGGCACCAGCACCGTCAGCGGCAATGGCAGCCAGACTACCGCCGCCCAGCCGAGCACGGCGACGAGGCCGCTGCCGAAGTAGATGGGTTTGCGGCGGCCGCTGCGTGTGCTCCAGTTGCCCAGCAGCGGGCCGCCGATGCCCCAGGCGACCAGCATGGTCGAGGTGATCGCTGCCGCCGTCTTCGCGTCGAGGCCATGAACCTGCCGCAGCCAGGGCACGCCCCAGAGGCCGGCGAAGGTCAGCACCGCGCCGGAGAAGCCGACCGGCACCAGCATCATCAGCCAGATGTTGCGGTAGGAAAGCACCTCGGCGAGGCTGGCAAGAATAGGCGTATGACCATGACTGACAACGCGCCGGCGGGAGCCGGCATCGTCACTTTGCGAAGCCTGCCTTGTTGGACGCCCATCGGGCGGCACTTTCGTGTCGTGGTGGAAATGGCTGGCGTAGCCGCGCTCGTTGGGATCGTCGCGCACGAACAGCCACAGCGCGACGGCGAGCAGGGCAGTGAACAAGGCGAAAGCCGCCATGACGTGACGCCAGCCGAAGACATCCACCGCCAGCCGCAGCGGCACGCCGGCGAAGACGCCGCCGATCAGCCCCGTCATCAGCAGCAGCCCAGACACGAGCGCAAAACGGCTCGGCGCGATCCAGTGCGAGGAGAGCTTGAGCATGGAAACGAAACCGACGCCGACCGAAGCGCCGACCAGCAAGCGTCCGGCAGCAGCGAGTCCGAACGTGGGCGCCAGCGCGAACAGCGCGCCGCCCAGTGCCGCCACCGCGGTGCCGGAGGCCAGCAGCTTGCGCGGTCCCCAGCGGTCGGCCAGCAGCCCGGTCGGAATCTGCATCGCCACGTAGGCGTAGAAGTAGAAAGCCGACAAGTTGCCCAGCGCCGCGCCGCCGAGCGCGAACTCGGCCATCAACTGCTCGGTCATCACCGCCGGCGCGACGCGCTGGAAGAAGGCCGCGAGATAGACGAGCGAGCCGAGGCCCCAGATCGCCCAGGCCAATCGGGCCGGCGGGTGCATCATTGCAGGAACTTTTCCGCCCACCAGAGCCGGGCGCGCAAGCCCCATTCGGTGGCGTAGCCAACCACGCGGAAGCGCACGTTGCCATTGCCGTCCACGATGAAATGGCTGGGCACGCCGCGCACCTGCCACCCGTTGGCCAGCAGTCCCTCCGGATCGTTGATGGTCGGCAAGCTCCGCCCGCGTTCGGCAAGATAGGCGGCGACGGCCGAACCCTCACCCGACTGCATGGCGACGCTCAGGAACGGCGTGTCGGCGGCGATGGCCGCCAGGTTGCCGCCCTCGGCTTTGCACACGCCGCACCAGGTGGCCCAGAAGGCGACCAGCACTGGCTTGCCCTTGGCGGCAGCGACTGTCGCGGCGAGACTCAATGGCTGACTGTCGAGACCGTTGCCGGCAAGTTCGGGTGCCGGCCCCTCCGGCAGGCCGCGCACCTGCCAGAGCTGGACCGCGACGACGACGGCGATGATGGCGAGCGCTTCGAGCACCCATTTCTGCCAGTTCTTCAGCATTGCTCCCAGGGTAGTCCCTCGAAGCGCCAACCGTTGGTCATGCCGCGATGGTGGTCGTCGTCGAGCTCACCCTCGAAGCCGAACAGCACGTTGTAGACGCGT
>DASRXN010000105.1:0-3798 GCA_035654135.1 Rhodocyclaceae bacterium
GGTTGCTGACGGTCAGCTGCGCCAGGCTGTTGTCCGGATCACTGTCGTTGGCCTTGACGTCAATGTCCACCACCGTGTTGATCGGCGTGCTGGCCACATCGTCGTTCGCCACCGGCGCATCATTCACCGGCGTCACCGTGATCGACTGCGTGGCGACTGGCGACACCAGTCCGCCGGGGTCGGTCACAGTGAACTTCACGTCCACTGGGCCGTTGTAGTTCGGCGCCGGTACGAAAGTCAGCATGACCTGACCGGTCACGGGGTCGACAGGAATCGGGTCGCCGGCCACCGCCGGGGTACCGTCCGGCTTGTACAGCACGCCTTGTGCCAATGGCGGCAGGGCGGTCACCGTCACGTAGGCGATCGGGCTGTCCGGGTCGGTGCCCGACAACGGCACATGAATCACGCCGTCTTCGGTGCCAATGATCGGTGCGCCCACGGTTGCCGTCGGGGCATCGTTGGCGCCGTCGATGGTGATCGTCAATGTGGTGCTGGCTGTGCCGCCATGGCCGTCACTAACGGTATAAGTGACCTGTTCGGTCAGGGTGTTGCCGACGTTCAGGGAGTTCACCGCCGGATTGGCGTTGTCCAGCGTATAGGTGTAACTGCCGTCGCCATTTACCACCAGCTTGCCATAGGCCGTCGTGATCGTTGAGCCGGCAGCTACTGTTGTCGTGCCAAACTTGACCGTGGTCACGCTCAGGCTGTCGCCATCGATGTCGGTGTCGGTCCGATCGCCCGTGGCGGCGGCCGTCAGGACGTTGCCGCTGGTCGTCGAGCCAGCCGGGTTGTCCACTCGTTCCATCACACGGTTGGCGTCAGGATTGGCTACCGGGGCATTGTTGACAGTCTCGACTGGCGGCGGCGCATCTGGTCTAGCACTGCTACCAACGAGTCCCGGCAGCACATAACCGCGGCCCGTCCCGTATTCATAGCTCGCCGGCGGCACGGTCTCAACGATCCGCAGCAGCTCGACAAAATTGTGGCCATCGTTACCGGCACCGCCGCTAAGACCAGCGGACGTTTCCTCAAGCAGGTCATCCAGGCTGCTGCCTTCCGCGAGCGCCCGGGTGATGTCCGCCGCTTCAGTAACACGACCGAGCAAAGCGGCGTCACGGCCTTCCGGCAGATCGGTGCCGAAGACGGTCTTGTCGAGAGTGACGGTTTCCTGCTCCCGCAGCAGGAAGGTCTGGCCGCCTTCGAAGGCCAATTCGACGTGGCTGTTCGGTCCCGTGACGATGGCTTCGCCTTCGCGGACGACGTCTCCCACCTTCAGCAGTCTTTGGCTGCCATCCTGGCCACGCACAAATGCTTGACCTTGCAGGACTGCGACTCTACCGATGACGTTGCCGATGGTTGCCATGATTTGAAACTCCGAATGGATTGCGAGTAGCGGCACTTTATGCCGCTGCACGAAGCGCGACTATTGGACCGAAGTACAGGTACTACATCAGCGGCAGCTAACGCACCTGTCGGCCATTGACGATGAGGGAAAGTTGCAGCCGGTCACGAACACCCAGCTTCTCGAAGATCGCTCCGGTGTGGGCCTTGACGGTGCGCTCGGTGATGTCGAGCTGGCGGGCGATTTCCTTGTTGCTGGCACCCTCGGCAACCGCCTGGGCCACTTGCTGTTCCCTTTGTGTGAGCAAGGCCGCCCAGTCGGCCGAGACCCCTTTGGGCGCTGGCGTGGCGATGCGGGCGGTCCCTTGCAAAAGGCGTTGCATCAGGGACTCGCCGATCCATAAGCCGCCATGCAGGGCAACATCCGCCACGCGCAGCAGCAGTTCAGGTAAGGCGTGGGTATTGCAATAGCCCCGGGCGGCGGCGGCAAAGCAGGCAAGTGCCTCCTCGTCGTCCGGCTGATCGCTCAACGCGATGACCGGCATGTCACCCATGTTCCTGCGTACGGTATCGAGTAGCTGAGCAACGGGCACGCCCGTCGGCAGACGCACCCATGTCAATTGCGGCGTATCGCCACGACTGACTTCGATCTCGAATCGACGCGCGCTTGCCGACGGGAAAGCCTCCTGCCACCGTGGCAGCAAGTCACCCTTCTGCGAAACGAAACAATGAACCGTCTTGCTCATGACCCCCAACTCTTCAGCGTTCCCTCAGCGCTGCCTGTTTCGCCCGCAGCACCGGTTTCAACAGATAGGACAGGATGCTCTTCTGGCCAGTCACGATATCGACCTCAGCGACCATGCCGGGAATGATCGGCAGATTCTCGCCCAGACTGGCCTTGTCGGTACGGACCCGAACGACGTAGAAGGTGTTGCCTTTCTCGTCCGTCAGCGAATCGGCCCCGATCTGCTCCAGCTTGGCCTCCAGGCCGCCGTAGATGGAAAAGTCGTAGGCAGTGAACTTGACGATGGCCCGCTGGCCGGGATGCAGGAAGGCAATATCCTTCGGCAGCACCTTCGCCTCCAGCAGCAACGCATCCTCCAGCGGTACGACTTCGACGATATCCTTGCCGGGCTGGACGACGCCCCCGACCGTGTTGACCAGCAGGCGCTTGACCGTGCCCTTCACCGGCGAGCGTATCGCCGAATGCTTGACCTTGTCGGCGAGGCCGACGTTGGTTTCCGACAAGGCATTGAGCTTGCCAAGCGTCTCGGCCATGTCCTTGCGGGCCTCGCCGCGAACATTCAGTTCAACCTCCTGAATCTTGCGACTGGCCTCGGCAACCGACGCCTGGACGCGGGAAATCTGCGCCGCTGCCATTTCCCGCTCGCCGCGAAATCTGGCGACGTCCCGCTCCAGCCTCAGCAGTTCCACCTCGGATACCGCGCCGGATGAAATCAATGGTTTGGTCACTGCCAACTCGCGTGCGGACAAATCGTAAGCCTGCGCGGCCTGGTCGCGCTTTGCCCGCACCTCAGTCAACTCCTGCTGACGCTGGGCTAGTTGCTGGCGGGCGATCGATACCTGCGCCTCCAGCTCATTCGTCTTCGCCTCATAGAGACGCCGCTCCTCCTCTACCGTTTGCGGATCGTCCTTGACTGCCTCCGGGGGCGGGATGAACGGCTTGCCCTCGGCGAGCGCCCGCAGGCGGGCCGCCTTGGCAAGAAGGGACGAATACTGGGCCTGCCCCTCGCGCGCCGAGGACTCGAATCGCGTCGAATCGATTTGCAGCAACAGCTGATTAGCTTCGACAATCTGCCCTTCCTGCACAGCGATCTGAGAAACGATACCGCCGTCCAGGCTTTGCAGCACCTGGAGCTGGCGGGATGGAATGACCTTGCCTTCGCCCTTGGTGATTTCATCAACGTTCGTCACTGAGGCCAGCAGGATGAAGACCGCTACCACGACACCCAGCGTTCGCACCAGGAGCCTGGCTCGCAGCGGCTCCTGATAAATCATGTAGTAATCGGCATCGGCAACGAAATCCGCCTCCGGACGATCAGGGTCGGTGCGCCAGTCGCGCAGCCAGTTGTCAATCCTGGGCTGCACGCGCGAGCGGATTGCCTCCAGCCCGTCATGGACGCGCCCGGCTCGCACCCGCCAACGCTCCCGATCGAATGCGAAGCTCATGAGGCGCGCCCAATACGGCCGCTCTGCAAGGCCTCGACAACCTGGTCGCGCGGGCCATCGGCGACGATGCGGCCGCCATCGACGACGATAATGCGGTCGGCCAGATCGATCAGGCTGGTACGGTGGGTGACGATCACCAGGGTCTTGTGCTCGGCGAACTGGCGCAGTTTCTCCTTGAACTGAGCCTCGGAACTGAAGTCCATCGAACTGGTGGGCTCGTCGAGCAGCAGGATGGGCGGGTCGAGCAAAACGGCGCGGGCAATGGCA
>DASRXN010000106.1:0-7515 GCA_035654135.1 Rhodocyclaceae bacterium
TGAACTTCAGATCCCCCTTCCGGGAAACCCTCCGTCTATACCTTCCGGTACCAGGCACCCCCTTCGATCTCGGAATTGCCCCAACCACTACCTCCAGCACACCAAACACCTACACCTATCGGCTGTTTGACTTGTTAAAGAGCTCGGCGCTGCTTCTCACTTGCGCCATCTGCATCAGCAGAGAGGCCGAACTATACGGTAGTTTCTTGCCCCTGTAAAGCCTCCCGCCACCTTTTCCCTCAGCGCAGAAATTCCAGACTCACTTCCTTGAAAAGAGGCGATCCGGCCTTGTGCAACCATTCGAAAACCACCATTTCCCGCGCCACCACGTCCACGCCATGCTGGCGCATCCTTTCGAGCGCCAACGCCTTGTCGGCTGGGTCGCGCGATCCGACCGAGTCGCCGACGACAAATACTTCCTTGCCTTGCTCGCGCAACTCTATGGCCGTCTGCAGCACGCAAACGTGCGACTCCATGCCGCAAATGACCACTTGTCGGCGGTCGCTGCCTAACAGGCCTGGCAGGCACTTCGCTGCGGCACAGGAAAAATGAACTTTTTCCGCGATCGCGTTCTCCGGGAGTTCGCTGGCCAGATCGGCATTGGTATGACCGAGCCCCTTCGGGTACTGCTCGCTCGCCATCACCGGCACACCAATCTTCCTTGCCACTCGCACTAGCCAGATCACGTTTTCCAGCAGTGCCTGCCACCCGTGGACGTGCCGAAGCAAACGATCCTGGACATCCACCACGAGCAGCGCGCTATCCTCAGCTCTTATCAGCATTCCATATCCCTTCCTGTTCAGGCTGTCAGTTCTTCCCGGTTGCGGAAATATTCCAGCGCTTCCGGGTTTGCCAGCGCCTCTACGTTGTTCACTGGATCGCCATGCACGACATTGCGAACCGCCAGTTCGACGATCTTGCCACTCTTGGTGCGCGGGATATCGGCCACCTGCAGTACTTTGGCCGGCACGTGGCGCGGGGTCGTGTTCTCGCGGACTATCTGCCGGATTCTGGCAACAAGAGCCTCATCGAGAATCAAATCTTCGCGCAGTTTCACGAAGAGCACTACTCGTACGTCGCTATCCCAATCCTGGCCTATCACCAGCGCCTCGACAACCTCGGGCACTTTTTCCACCTGCCGATAGATCTCGGCAGTACCGATACGCACCCCACCAGGATTCAGTGTTGCATCGGATCGCCCGTAAATGATGAAACCATCATGTTCCGTGTGCTCCGCGAAGTCGCCGTGACACCATATACCTGGAAAGCGCTCGAAGTACGCCGTCCTATATTTCCTGCCATCGGCGTCATTCCAGAAATGGAGCGGCATGACTGGAAACGGACGTGTACAGACCAACTCGCCTTTGGCGTTTCGCACCGGCTTGCCGTCGGCGTCGAACACGTCGACCGCCATGCCAAGTCCAGCGCACTGTATCTCTCCCCGATAGACCGGACCAATCGGATTGCCGCCGACAAAGCACGACAGAATGTCTGTGCCGCCGGAAATCGAAGCCAGTTGGAGATCAGATTTGATGCTCCTGTAAACATAGTCAAAGCTCTCTGCCACCAATGGACTACCGGTCGAGAACATTACACGCAGGTGTTCGAGCCGATGGCAGTTCCCCGGCACAAGGCCTAACTTGGCGACGGCATCGATGAACTTGGCCGACGTGCCGAAATGCGTCATATCCTCGGCATCTGCGTAGTCGAACAATATATTGCCCTTGCCTAGCAAAGGAGAACCGTCGTACAGGAGCAGCGTGGCGCCGGACGCCAGTCCCGAAACCAGCCAGTTCCACATCATCCAGCCGCAGGTAGTGAAATAGAACAAGCGATCGCCAGGTTTCACATCCCCCTGCAACTGATGTTCCTTCAGATGCTGCAACAAGGCACCGCCGGCACCATGAACAATGCACTTCGGCACACCCGTTGTGCCCGATGAATACATGATGGCCAGAGGGTGATCGAACGGCAATTGCGCAAATTGGATGTCGGTCTGCCCCTGATAAGGCTCGACGAATGTCCCCAGCATCACGCCGCTACGAACAGGCGCCAGATCGTGCCCTGTGGCGCGCATATAGGGCGCAATCACCACCTTCTTCACGGATGGCAACAACTGTGAAATCTGCGCGACCTTCTCCAGGCAATCGATCACCTTGCCGTTGTAGTAATAGCCATCAGCGACGAAGAGCAGTTTCGGCTCCACCTGGCCAAATCGATCCAGCACGCCCTGAACACCAAAATCCGGAGAAGCAGAGGTAAACGTCGCACCGATCGATGCCACTGCCAGGAAGACAATGATCGTTTCCGGCATGTTGGGCATGTAGGCGGCAACACGATCACCGGGCTGCACGCCTTCGGCCCGCATCGCCGAGGCGAGGCGCGACACCTGACTTTGGAGCTCGCGGTGACTCAAACGCCGCCGGACCTTGTCCTCGCCCCAAAATACCAGTGCATCGCCGTCGCCCTGCGAGCGCAGCAGGTTCTCGGCGAAATTGAGTCGGGCCTGCGGGAACCAGCGCGTGCCCGTCATGCCCCTGCCTTCGACAACGGTATCACCCGGATCGCCTCGTACCTTGCCGAATTCCCAGATCGAACGCCAGAACTCCTCGGGATGGTCCACCGACCAGCGATGCAGGCTCGCGTAATCCGGCAAATGACGACCCCAGCGCTTGGCCACAGCCCCCATGAAAGCTGTCAGGTTGGCGCCGGCAACGCGTTCGGGCGACGGGGTCCAGATCGGCGATGTGTTATCCATCGGTTGCCTCAGTCGTGCTCAAGCATTGCCCGCAGTCGCTCCGGCAGATCCGTCGACCTGCCAGTGGCAGGCGTAAACCAGACCAGCTTAGCCGCCCCTTCGGCATACAACGTGTCGTCGCCGACACAGCGCATTTCGTAGTAGGTCGGCAGGCTGGACCGCCCCGGCTTGCCTGCGAACAGGCGGACTTCCACCGTCGCCGGATAGGTGATCGGCAGCAGGAACGTGCAACTGGCATTGACGATCACGACCGCCTTTTCCTGGGTGGGATCGAGGGCGAGACCGATCGCTTCGAGCCATTCGATCCGCGACTGCTCGGCATAGCGGAAGTAAACGGTGTTATTGACGTGGCCCATGGCATCCATGTCGCCCCAGCGAACGGGAATGCGGGTCGTGTGCATCTGGCGACGAATGTGGTCCATGACAAAGGCCGGGCGGGAAGATGCCGAAGCTTATAATGTCCGCATCGAATCGACAAATGGCCGCATGGGGCCATGCCGGGAGGAGCGATGGAACGCGAAACGATGGAGTTCGATGTCGTCATCGTCGGCGGTGGGCCGGCGGGCCTTGCAGCCGCCATCCGGCTCAAGCAACTGGCGACCGACTTGGGTGTCTGCCTGATCGAGAAGGGACCGGAAATCGGTGCCCACATCCTTTCGGGCGCCATCATGGACCCGCGTGCCTTGAACGAACTGTTCCCCGATTGGCAAGCACTGGACGCACCACTGAACACACCGGTAACAGAAGATCGCTTCGTCTTTCTCACCGAAACCAACAGCTTTGCCTTGCCAGGATTCGCGTTGCCCGCGTGCTTCAAGAACCATGGCAACTACGTCATCAGCCTCGGCGACGTTTGTCGCTGGCTTGGCCAGCAGGCGGAAGCTCTTGGCGTAGAGGTCTACGCCGGTTTTGCCGGTGCCGACGTCCTCTACCAGGATGGTTGCGTGCGGGGCGTCATAACAGGCGACATGGGTATCGGCCGTGACGGCCAGCCCGCCGAGTCCTACCAGCCCGGCATGGAGCTCCGTGCCAAGTACACGCTGTTCGCCGAGGGATGTCGCGGTCATCTAGGCAAGCGGCTCGAAGAAAGGTTTGACCTGCGCAAAGATGCCGATCCGCAGGTCTATGGCTTGGGCATCAAGGAACTGTGGGAAGTCACCGATGAACAGCACCGGCCCGGTCTGGTCATGCACACCGCTGGCTGGCCGCTCGACTCGAACACCTATGGTGGCTCCTTCATGTATCACTACGGCGACAACTTGGTCGCCATAGGCTTCGTCGTCGGTCTCAGCTACCGCAACCCCTACCTGTCGCCCTTTGAGGAATTCCAGCGTTACAAGACCCATCCGGCCATCCGTGGCACCCTCGAAGGCGGGCGTCGCATCAGCTATGGCGCGCGTGCATTAACCGCCGGCGGACTTCAGGCACTACCCAGGCTCGCATTCCCGGGCGGCGCGCTGATTGGTGACGACGCCGGCTTCCTTAACAGTTCGCGCATCAAGGGCTCCCACACCGCGATCAAGAGCGGCATGCTGGCCGCCGAGGCCGTCGCCGAAGCAATTTCCGCCGGCCGGCAACTGGATGAACTCACGGCCTACGGCGAAAAGGTTCGCAACTCGTGGGTCTACGACGAACTCCACAAAGCCAGGAACTTCAAGCCACTGATGAACAAGGGCCTGTGGCTGGGATCGCTTCTGTTCGGCATCGACCAGCAGTTACTCCGTGGCAAGGCACCGTGGACGCTGCGACTCACGGCCGACCACGCAAAACTCAGGAAGGCCGTCGATTGCCAGCCGATCGACTATCCAAAACCGGATGGCAAGCTAACGTTCGACCGGCTCTCCTCGGTCTTCCTCTCCAACACCAACCACGAAGAAAACCAGCCCTGTCACCTGCAACTGAAGGATCCCGACGTTCCCATCCAGATCAATCTTGCACTCTACGATGCTCCAGAGCAGCGCTACTGTCCGGCAGGGGTCTATGAAATCATTTGCGATGAAACGGGGACTGCCAGGCTACAGATCAATGCCCAGAATTGTGTGCACTGTAAGACCTGCGACATCAAGGACCCGACCCAGAATATCGTCTGGGTTTGCCCGCAGGGAGGGGAAGGACCGATCTATTCATCGATGTAGTTTCAACAAAGGCAACAAAGTTGTTGCACTGCAAAGCCCAAATCCATATAATTCGCCTCCTGCCGCGGGGTGGAGCAGTCTGGCAGCTCGTCGGGCTCATAACCCGAAGGTCGAAGGTTCAAATCCTTCCCCCGCAACCAAATCAAACAAAACAAGGGCTTAGCTTCCGCTAGGCCCTTGTTGCTTCAGTCGTTTGCGTGCCGTGAAACCGCCATGTAAGCCGACTTCCCGGTCATTCGTGGTGAGGGATATGTCCCGTCTTGACTAAGGTAACTGACATGAACACTACCCCGATCCTTCAGCACCTGAAGAAGTATGGCCAGCAACTCGACGCCGAGATTGCAGCGGCAACAGGAATCCCGCTGTCCCAGGTTCGCCTGTCCCTTTCCGACCTGTCGGCACAAGGTCAGATATCCCGGTGCAGCGTGACCCGCTACAAGGACGGCAAACCCATCGAGGGCATGCTCTGCCGGGTCGCCGGATTCATCCCCCCCGCAGCCCCAGGCAGGAAGCCTGGAGCAAAAAGCTAGGCTGAAACCAGCAAGGTCGACTTGACTCGCCCGCTCCGCTCGGGGCGAATGGGGACCGCCATCCTGCAGGCGGAATACGCGGGAAGCAGATTGCCGTAATGCCGGACTCACACCGGCACGATCGCCATGAAACAGAACTACGACGAATCCTCCTTCCGCGTCCTCAAGGGCCTCGAGCCCGTGCGCGAACGGCCGGGCATGTACACCCGCACCGACTCGCCGGCCCACATCGTCCAGGAAGTGATCGACAACGCCGCCGACGAGGCGCTGGCCGGGCAGGCCAAGCACATCCACGTCTGTCTGCAGCGCGACGGCTCGGTGACGGTCACCGACGACGGCCGGGGCATTCCGGTCGGCCCGCATCCGGAAGAGAAGGTGCCCGTGGTGGTGCTGGCTTTCACGCGCCTGCACGCGGGCGGCAAGTTCAACAAGCGCGAGGGAAACTCGGCCTACGCCTTCTCGGGCGGCCTGCACGGCGTCGGCGTCGCCGTGACCAACGCGCTGTCGACGCGCGTCGAGGTCGAGGTGCGCCGCGAGGGCAAGGTGCATGCGGTCGTCTTCTCGGAAGGCGGCGAGAAGGTCTCGAAGCTGGAAGTGGTAGGCGACTGCGGCAAGCAGAGCGGCACCCGCGTGCGCGTCTGGCCCGACCCGAAGTACTTCGATTCACCCAAGGTGCCGCAGGCGGAGCTTGAACGCCTGCTGCGCTCCAAGGCCGTGCTGCTGCCCGGCGTGGCGGTGATGCTCGACGTCGAGCAGGCCGACGGCAGCATGCTCTCCAAGACCTGGCGCTATCCCGACGGCCTGGCCGGCTACCTCGCCGAACTCGCGGCGGGCCAGGAAGCCGTGGCGCCGATCTACGCCGGCGAGAACTACGCCAGTGGCGAGGACGAATCGTTCGCCGAAGGCGAAGGCGCAGCCTGGGCGCTGGGCTGGTTCGCCGAATCGCTGCCTTCCGAATCCTACGTCAACCTGATCCCAACCGTTGCCGGCGGCACCCACGAATCTGGCCTGCGCAGTGGCGTCTTCGAGGCGGTGAAGAGCTTCATCGAGCACCATGCGCTGCTGCCGCGCGGCGTCAAGCTGCAGCAGGAGGATGTCTGCGGCAGGATGGCCTTCGTGCTGTCGGCGCGCATCCTCGACCCGCAGTTCCAGGGCCAGGTGAAGGAAAAGCTCAACTCGCGCGAGGCGGTGAAGCTGGTTGCCGGCCAGATCCGCGATCCGCTGGAGATCTGGCTCAACTCGCACGTCGAGGCCGGTAAAGCCATCGCCGAACTGTCGATTAGGCAGGCCCTGGCGCGGCAGAAGAACGCGCAGAAGGTCGAGAAGAAGAAGCAGTCCGGCGTCGCCGTGCTGCCCGGCAAGCTGACCGACTGCGAATCGACCGACATTACTGAAAACGAGCTGTTCCTGGTCGAAGGCGACTCGGCCGGCGGCTCGGCCAAGATGGCGCGCGACAAGGAAACCCAGGCCATCCTGCCGCTGCGCGGCAAGGTGCAGAATTCCTGGGAGATCGAGCCGAACCGCCTGTTCGCCAATGCCGAGATCCACGACATCGCCGTTGCGCTGGGCGTCGATGCGCATGCCGCCGACGCGGAACCAGATCTCGCCAACCTGCGCTACGGCAAGGTCGTGATCATGTCCGATGCCGACGTGGACGGCGCGCACATCCAGACCCTGCTGCTCACCCTCTTCTACCGCCACTTCCCGGCGCTGATCCGGCGCGGCCATGTCTTCATCGCCCAGCCGCCGCTCTACCGCGTCGACGTGCCGGCACAGGGCAAGAAGCGGCCGGCGAAGCGGCTCTATGCGCTCGACGAGGGCGAACTGGAAGCGATCAAGGACCGTCTCGCCAAGGAAGGCTTCGCACCCGGCACGATCGAGGTCGGCCGCTTCAAGGGCCTGGGCGAGATGAATCCCGAGCAGTTGCGCGAAACCGCCATGGCGACGGCGACACGACGCGTGCTGCCGGTGTTCGAACGAGGCGAGGCGCATGAAGACACCCTGAAGCTCTTCAACCTGCTGATGGGCAAGGGCGAGGCTGCCGGCCGCCGTGCCTGGATGGAAAGCAAGGGCCACCTGGCCGAGGCTGACG
>DASRXN010000107.1:0-10163 GCA_035654135.1 Rhodocyclaceae bacterium
TATCCGTCCAGCAAGTACACGCCCTTCCCGCCCGTCGGCCTCGCCGACCGGCAATGGCCGAACCGCGTCATCAGCAAGCCGCCGGTCTGGATGAGCACGGATCTCCGCGACGGCAACCAGGCGCTGTTCGAGCCGATGGACATCGAGCGCAAGTTGCGCATGTTCAGGATGCTCTGCGATATCGGCTTCAAGGAAATCGAGATCGCCTTCCCCTCCGCCTCGCAGACCGAGTTCGGCTTCGTGCGCCGGCTCATCGAGGAGCAGCGCATTCCTGCCGATGTGACCATCGAAGTGCTCACCCAGGCGCGCGAGCATTTGATCCGCCGCACCATGGAATCGATTAAGGGCGCGCGCCGCGTCATCGTCCATGTGTACAACGCGACCTCGAAGCCCTTCCGCGACGTCGTCTTCAACATGAGCCGTGCCGAAGTGATCGACATGGCCGTTTCCGGCGTGCGGCTCATCAAGCAGCTCGCCGCCGAAATGCCGGAGACCGAGATCCAGCTCCAGTACAGCCCCGAGACCTTTACCGGCACCGAGCTCGACTTTGCACTCGAAATCTGTAACGCCGTCACCGAGGCATGGGACGCAACGCCGCAGAACAGGGTGATCCTCAACCTGCCGACCACCGTCGAATTGACCACACCGAACGTCTACGCCGACCAAATCGAATGGATGCACCGCCACCTCGCCCGCCGTGACAGCGTGCTCATCAGCCTCCATCCGCACAACGACCGCGGCACCGCCGTCGCTGCTGCCGAGATGGGCCTGATGGCCGGCGCCGACCGCGTCGAGGGATGCCTGTTCGGCAACGGCGAGCGTACCGGCAACGTCGATATCGTCACCCTCGCGCTCAACATGTACACCCAGGGCGTCGCGCCCGACCTCGACTTCTCGGACATCAACGCCGTCGCGCGCGAATTCGAGGACTGCACGCGCCTGCCCATCCACCCGCGCCACCCCTACGTGGGCGACCTTGTTTTCACGGCCTTCTCCGGCTCCCACCAGGATGCCATCAAGAAGGGCTTCGCCGCCCACAAGGCGCCAGGCCACGAAGATGCGCCGTGGAACATCCCCTATCTCCCGATCGACCCGGCCGACCTCGGCCGCAGCTACGACTCGGTGATCCGCGTGAACAGCCAGTCGGGCAAGGGCGGCATCGCCTACCTGCTCGAAACCGGCTATGGCATCGTCATGCCGCGACGCCTGCAGGTCGAGTTCGCCGGCGTCGTGCAGCGCGAGACCGACGCCCATGGCGGCGAGATGACTGCCGCCGACATCTGGCAACTGTTCTCGCGCACCTACCTCGAAACTGTTGCGCCGGTGAAGTATGTCGAGCATCACCTGTTCGAGCGCGGCAACGCCCAGGGCATCCGCCTCACCGTCGCGGTCGATGGCACCACGCATCTCCTCACCGGCGAAGGCAACGGCCCGATCGACGCCGCCGTGCACGCGCTGCGCGGCCTCGGGGTCTCGGTGCAGGTCCGGAGCTACGAGGAGCGCTCTATCGGTTCGAGCCAGGAAGCAGGTGACGCGAGGGCCACCGCCTTCATGGAACTGGCCCGCCCCGGCGAGCGCGACTGCTACGGCGTCGGCATCGACGGCAACATCGTCACCGCCTCGATCAAGGCGCTCGTCAGCGGCGTGAACCGCATGGGCATGGCCGCCGCGGGCGTGGCGAGCAAGGCCGCGTAGGCAAGTCGCGATGCGCATCGCGCTCGTCTCGGACATTCACGGCAACCTCGCGGCGCTGGAAGCCGTCGCCGCCGACATCGGGCGCCGCGGCATCGATTTCGTGATCAACCTCGGCGACAACATCTCCGGCCCGCTGCTACCGCGCCAGACCGCAAGCTTCCTGATGTCTTCCGGATGGTTGAGCCTGGCTGGCAACCACGACAGGCAGATCCGGTCGCTGCCGGCCGATACGTCGGGAGCCACACCGGCGGACGAATACGCATATTCGCAATTGACTGCGGTCGAACTCGAATGGCTGCGCACACTGCAACCCTCCGTTCGGCTCGACGACGAAATCTTCGTTTGCCACGGCACGCCGTCGGATGACTGCACGTACTTTCTCGAAACCGTCGAATACGGACGTGTCCGCTTGGCTTCGCCGGCGGAAATCGCCAGGCGTCTCGGCGGCGAGCATTCGCCTGTCGTAGCTTGCGGCCACACGCACGTATCCCGCGCGGTGCGAACTGCAAGCGGGCAATTCATCGTCAATCCGGGCAGCGTCGGGCAGCCGGCATATGCTGACGACGACCCGGAACCGCACGTGGTCGAAGCCGGCTCCGCCGACACCCGCTACGCGATCATCGAGCGCACCCCGGGTGGCTGGAACGCGCAGCACATCGCCCTGCCGTATGATCACAAATCGATGGCGGCCCTGGCGAAACAGCGCAACCGTCCCGACTGGGAGTTTGCCTTGATGACCGGGTACGCGCGTTAGCCATTCGCACGGCGTACCGCCACGGCTGACTTTCCTTGATGTTGGCAGGCTGGCAAAGACAGTGGCATGATGTCTGATCCTGTATCTGCGGGAAGAGAAGGCACTATGGCCAACCAAGGCGAGCTGGACATCCTAGTCGTGCACATGGAATTGACCCTGATTGCCATCGTCCAGGGTGTCGCGCTCACCATCCTGGTGGAGCATTCGTACGAAGTGCTCGTCGAGCTGCGTTTCCTTTACTGGCCCTACGTCCTCGCGGGATTGACGACCATTCTGATCTTCTGGTCCCGATCGTCAGTCCACTCCCTGACCGTGATCCGATGGCCGCTGGACCTCACCCACAACTGCATGTACATCGCCTGTACCCTGATCGAGGCGGCAGCGTTCACGCAATTGGCCAACCCCCTGCACTGGTATGCGTTGAACACCCTGTTCGCCGTCACGGTCACCGTGCTGTTCGCGCTGGATCTGCGCATGATCCGGCAACGCATCGGAGAGTGTCCCGGTCCGGCGGGCAGCCAGCTTTTTGCGCTGCTGGAGAAGGAACAGTTCCTCAACATGCGGTGGCTCATGCCGGCAACAGCGGCGTTCAACCTTGCTGCCGCATTGGCAATCACCACGTGGCCAGCCGCTCTGATCGAGCAAGGCGGCCATGCCATCATCGGTCTCATCCAACTGGCTGCGGCCATGGCCTATCTCGTCTACGGAGCCCGCTTCTTTGGCCGGGCCATCCCCCTCGTCGCAGCTGTCCGGACCGAGTGGCATAATGACGGCAAGTCGCTGTAGCCATCAGACATGAAGCGGGACCACGACCCGGAAGGTGCTACCAACACCTACAGTGCTCTCAACGCCCATCTCGCCGCCCACTGCATGAACGAGTTGCTTGCAGATAGCCAGCCCAAGCCCCGCGCCTCCAAACCTGCGCGTTCTTGAGCCATCCGCCTGAGTGAAGGCGTCGAATATCGAATCGAGCCGCTCCGGGCTAATGCCAACACCCTGATCTGCTACTTCGAAACGGACGTCGATCCTGTCGTCCTGACGTCCGACGGGAAGCACACGCAGGGTGATCCGCCCACGCTCCGAGAACTTGACGGCATTGTTGAGCAGCCGGTGCAGAATCCGCACAAGCTGACTGTACGGCCCGAGCATACGGTCGGGCAAGGCCGCGTCGATCTCACTGTCCAATTGGATAGCATTGACAGCGGTGGCCTCGCTGAATGGCAGAATGACCGCTTCCACAAGATCCGCCATCAGGAACTCTACGTTTTCGGTCCCGACCTGACCGATGCCGAGTCGGGACATCTCCAGCACATCCTCGATCAGGCGAAGCAGATGATTGCCGCTATCGGCGATCGAGGTCGCCTGCGCCTTGAGCTCCGGATCATTCAGATCGAGAGCCAGCAGTTGCGCAAAGCCGAGGATGCCATTGAGTGGCGTACGCAATTCATGCGACATGTTTTCGAGGAATGCACTCTTCGCACGGCTCAGGGCTTCCGCCGCCTCCTTGGCCTTGTAAATCTCGCTGACGTCGCCACGGATTCCCACAATGTAGCCTTCCGGGGTCTTACGCTCCCGAATGCGAATCCAGCGGCCATCATCAAGATGCTGGATGCGATCGGCATTGCCGTTTCGATGAGTCGCAACCTGCTCGGCGACCCATTCGTCTACACGGTCGCTGGCTTCTTGGTACTGTCCGCACTCGGCGCCGAGACGCATGATTTCCTCGAAACTGCGTCCTGGTACCAGCAGGTCAGCCGATTGCTGATGGAGCCGACGGTACGGCTCATTGCAGTAGACCAGGCAATCATCGCGATCGTAGATCACAAACGCATCCGCCATGGCATCGACCGCCGAGCGCAGCATGGCTTCGCTATCGCGAAGGCGCCGGGCGATTTCTGCACGTGCCAACAGGGTGCGCCACAGAAGCAGGAGCAGCCCGGTGACGACCATGCTAACGATCGCAGCAGCAACCAAGACGTTGCGGCGATGCTCGCGGTAGCTGACGAGGACCTGGTCCAAGGGGTGGGCTATCACAAAGTTCAGCCGATATTCCGGAAGGCGATAGAAGCCATGGATGTACGTCCCGCCATCCACCGAAGCATCACGTATGAAGGTGCCAGAAAGCGGCGCGTCCGGCGCCAGATAGGGGACATCGGTAACGCGATTGCCCATGGCATTCTCGTTGCCAGGCTGCCGCGCCAAGATGTCGCCACTATCGGCGATCATCGAGGTGCTGGCACCGGAGCCAAGGCCGAGTTTGTCGTTGAAGGAGGCGAAGCTGTCCGGGCTGACCGAGACCACCAACACGCCATTGAATCGGCCATTTTCGAGGATCGGGCGCGTAAACTGGATTGACCACTTGCCTGACACCTTGCCCTTGACCGGTTTACTGATGAACAGGCTGTCGTCGCCCATCTCCTTGTGGACTTGGAAGTGCTCGCGATCTCCGAGGTAGGTTCGATTCGAAGGCGCGGCCAGATTTGAATAGGCGAGATAACCCTCCACGTCGATTACTGCCACCTGGAAGGCGATGTCGCTCAAATGTTCCTGTCTGCGCTTCACCAGTTCTGCGAACGGCTCGGCCCTGCCCTGCCAATACGCACGCAGGTCCAGCAGGACTTCATCCAGGCGCTTGATGGAAGACAGGGTGTTCTCGGCGAAGGCCTGGGCCTGGAAAATGGCTGTCTGTTCCACCTCCCGCAAGTCGCTCGAGCGGCTGTGACGAAGCTCAAGATACGCCGCCAGCCAAGTGATGGCCAGCGTCACGAACAGCGCGACGGCGATCTGCACCTTTAGTGACGGGGGCTGGATCTGCATCAAACCGAAGCTCCGGCAGGTGAATTGCAGCATTCATCTTAACGGCATTCCATCGGAATACAAGCAGCCGAGGAGCATCGGATCGGCATCCCCTCAGAACTGCTTCACCTCGATATTGAGAATCTGGATGCGGTAGGCGATCTGCCGCGGCGTCATGCCCAGCAGGCGCGCGGCCTTGGCCTGCACCCAGCCGGCCTGCTCGAGCGCGGCGATCACCTTGCTGCGCTCGTCGAGTTCCGGATCGTTGGGATCGACGGGCGCAGACGAAGCCGGTGCGGCGTCGCCGCCCGGCTCGGCAATAGTCAGCCGCGGCAACACGCCGCCATCGCGCTCCTTGCCGCGACCGCGATCGGTCCTGATCTGCTCGGCCTCGATGGTGCCGGAGGGCGACATGACGGAAGCGCGCTCTAGACAGTTCTCCAGTTCGCGCACGTTGCCCGGCCATGAGTATTGCGTGAGGCGGCGGATCGCACTGTCGGCAATGGCCAGCGGCCGGCCCTGCGCCTTGCGCAGCCGGCCGACCAGGTGACGGGCGATTTCGGGGATATCCTCGACGCGCTCGCGCAGCGGCGGCAGGACGATGGGCATGACGTTGAGGCGATAGTACAAGTCCTCGCGGAAGTCACCCGCATCCACCGCCGCTTCGAGGTTGCGGTGGGTGGCGGCAATGACGCGCACGTCGACCTTGAGCGAGCGGGAACCGCCGACGCGCTCGAACTCGCCTTCCTGCAGCACGCGCAGCAGCTTGGCCTGGAAGGCCGGCGAGATTTCGCCGATCTCGTCGAGGAATAGCGTGCCGCCGTCGGCCATTTCGAAGCGGCCTTTGCGCGCGCCGATCGCGCCGGTGAAAGCGCCCTTCTCGTGGCCGAACAGTTCCGATTCGAGCAGCGTCTCTGGCAGCGAGGCGCAGTTGATGCGCACGTAGGCGCCGCGGGCGCGCGGTGAGTTGTAGTGGATGGCGTTGGCGATCAGTTCCTTGCCGGTGCCGGTCTCGCCGCGGATCAGCACCGTGGTGTTCCACTTGGCGACCATGCGGATCTGCTCGAAGATGCGGCGCATCGCCGCCGAGTGGCCGACGATGTTGTCGAAGCCATACTGGTGGCGTACGGTGCGGCGCAGGCTGTCGCGCTCTTCGGCAATGTTCTTCTTCTCCTCGGCGACATCGAGCGCCAGGCGCACGCTGCGGCCGATCAGGCTGGCCACCATCTCGACGAAGCGGGCACGCTCGTTGAGCAAGCCGTCGTCCGGCTCGTCCGGCTGCACGGCCAGCACGCCGCGCAGGCTGCCGCCGACATTGATCGGTGCGGCGATGAAGGGCAGATCGCGGTCGTAGATGCCGAGGCGGTTGAGAAAGCGCGGATCGCGTCCGGCCACGGGCAGGGCAATCGAACGCTTGTCCTCGAGCAGCACACCGAGGATGCCCTCACCGGGCTGATAGCGGACCGGCTCGGCTGCGTCCACACCGTGCACGGCATGGACGACCAGATCGCCGCTGTCGGGGTCGACGACGCTGACCATGCCGCGCGACAGGCCGGCCTCCTCGTCGAGGACATCGAGCACCTGGCGCACGGTCTGGGCGCATTCGAGCGAACGTGACAGGATTTCGCTGACCCGGTAGAGGCAGTCGAGTTCTGCGCGGTGCAGGTTAGCGGAGAGGCTCATGACGCCCTCAGGGGGAGGAGAACGCGCACGCGGCAGCCACCGCGTGCAGCGGGGTCGATCTCAATGCTGCCGCCGTGATCCTGCGCCACCTGCAGCGCCGACGACAAGCCGGTACCGAGATGGCCACCCTTCTTCTTTGTGGTGAAGAAGGGTTCGAAGACTTTCAGGCGCGCGCCGGCCGGGATGCCGGGGCCGCTGTCCTCGATCACGACCTCGATACTGCCGGTCAGACTGCGCGTGGTCACGGCGAGTTCGCGCTCGTGCCCGCCCTTGACGTTCATCGCCTCTATGGCGTTGTCGACCAGCGCCTTGAGCATGGCCCGTAGGCGGTTCGGATAGCCGTTGACGGATGGCAGCGCGGCCTGCGGCCGCCAGCCGACGCGGATGCCGGCCGCGAGCATGCGCGCGGTGGACAAATCGAGCACGTCGCGCAGCGCCTCGTTGAGATTGACGGCAGTGGGCAATTCATCGGAGTTGGCGGGAATGGCATTGCGCAGGTTGTCGACGGCGGCCTGCGCCGCCTTCAGCGCCTCGGCGATCGCCTCGCCGGCCGGCTCGCAGCAGCCACGTCGCGCGATGGTGCCCATCACCGAGTTCATGACATTGACCGGGCCTTCGAGCTGGAACACCGCCGCCGCCAGCGTCTCGCGCAGGGCGGTAATGCGGCCCTCCTCGGCCAGCATCGCGTGCAGCGCCGCCATGCGCGACTTCTCCTGCTGGGCGCGCAGCTCGGTGATTTCCATCGCCAGCAGCAGCAGGTAGATGCTGTTCTGCTGGCCGAAGAAGCTGTCGGCGTCGCCGTCGTCGCGGCGCACCCAGACACCGGAGCAGGAGAACCAGCGCGGTGGCCGTCCAGACGGACTGTCGATACGCACCTCGCGGTTGAGGAAGGCGTGGCTCCCGGCCTTCGGCGTGCCGATGCCGTGGCCGAGGTCGGCGCGCACGGCGTTGAGGATCACCGTCGCCGGCTCGACCATGCCGAGATCGCCCATCAGCTTCTTGTACTCGTGGTTGTCGAGCACGACGCTGTCCTCGCCGTCGAGCAGCGCCATGGCGACGGGTGCGGCATCGACCACCGACTCGATCAGCGCCTTCTGGTTCCTCACCTCGGATTCGAGGCGGTGCAGTTCGGTCACGTCGCGGTGCAGGCCGAGGAAGTGGATCACCTGGCCCGCCTCGTCGAGGACTGGCGAAATCAGCAGCTCGGCGAGGTACTTACCGCCGTCGGCGCGTCGATTGACCAGCCGGCCACTCCACGATTCGCGTGCGGCCAGTTTTGTCCACAACGACTCGTACACGGCCGGCGGCGTGACCTTGTGCGAGAGCATCGACTCGTTCTTGCCCATGGCCTTGTCGGGCTGGTAACCGGTGATGCGCGTGAACGCCGGATTGACGTAGAGGATGTTGGCCTTCGGATCGGTGATCGAGACGGCGAGGTCCGCCTGCTCGACGACCTGCTCGAACACCTGGGCCGGGATCTCGGGCGCGCCCGTGGATTTGCTGGTTTTCATGCCTCAACCATTTGCACGATCCATGCCAACAGTGCGGACTTTCGGCAAGACGCCCTGTCGGTGGGGCAGTCGGCTTCCCATGTCGGATTTCTGCCCCGTTGTAGTAAACGCGACAGAACAAGAATTGCGCCTTCAGTGTGCGCCGCACAACGGAAAAACCCCATTACGGTGCGGGGTTGTGGTGTTTTGCGCATGCGAAAACAACGGTGGCACGAATTCTGCGAAGTGCTCGGCAAACGCATTTCAGTCACGGCCATGAACGCTTTCGAACCCACCGCCGCCGCCACCGTCCCGACGCCGAAACCGTCGATGGTCATTCATGCCGTGATCCTCGGCGTGTTCTGCCTCGGCTTCGGCCTGATCCTGGCCGTCACCGACAGCATCACGGTCGATGACATCGCCGCGCGCGCGATCGAGGACCGCCAGAACTCCCTGAGCCAGGTCATCCCGGACGAGGTACACGACAACAACCTGGTCGCCGACACGATCACGATCACCAACGCCCATGGCATGGAAATCACCGTCTTCCGTGCCCGCAAGGACGGCAGGGTGACCGGCGTCGCCTACGAGATCTACGGCACGGGCTATGCAGGCGAGATGAAGCTGATGATGGGCATCGCCGCCGACGGCAGGCTGCTCGGCGTGCGCGTGCTCGCCCACAAGGAAACCCCGGGCCTCGGCGACAAGATCGAGGTCAAAAAGGGCGACTGGATCCTGCGCTTCACGGGCCTCGGCCTGGGCAATCCGGCACCTGAGCGCTGGAAGGTCAAGAAGGACGGCGGCGAATTCGACCAGTTCGCCGGCGCAACGATCACGCCACGGGGCGTGGTCAAGGCGATCCACGGCGGCCTCGAATTCTTCGCGGCCAACAAGACGAAGCTTCTGGAGGCCAACTGATGAGCGACTACAAGACCATCGTCAAGGACGGCCTCTGGGACAACAACGGCGTCCTCTCCATGCTGCTCGGCATGTGCCCGGCCATGGCCATGACCACCAGCGCCACCAACGGCTTCGGCATGGGCCTCGCCACCGCAGTCGTCATGGCGGCATCGAGCCTGCTAGTCGCAATCTTCCGTTCCCGCATCACCCAGGAAGTGCGGATTCCCGTCTTCATCCTGATCGTCGCCGCCATGGTGACGCTGGTCGACCTGGCGATGAATGCCTGGATGCACGAGCTGTACAAGGTGCTCGGCCTGTTCATCCCGCTGATCGTTTCCAACTGCCTGCCGCTGGCGCGCCTCGAAGCCTTCGCCGCCAAGCAGCCGCCCGTCCCCGCCTTTCTCGACGGCCTGTTCATGGGCATCGGCTTCACCGTGGCGCTGACCGGCATCGGCGCGGTGCGCGAGATCATCGGCAACGGCACGCTGTTCGCCGACGCCTCGCTGCTGCTCGGCCCGGCCTTCAAGGCCATCGAGCTGCGCATCCTGCCCGCCGATACCGGCGTGCTGATGATGATCCTGCCGCCGGGCGGCTTCCTGGTCACCGGCCTGATGGTCGTGGTCAAGCGCATGATCGACCTGCGCGCCGGCAAGGAAATCCAGATGGGAGGCGCGCACAGTGTCGCCTGATCTCCATACCGTCGAAGGCATCGCCCGGGTCGTGCGCATCGAGGACGGCGTGGCCTGGTTCGAACCGGAGCAGACGACCAGTTGCGGCCACTGCGCCTCCTCGGCGGCCTGCGGCGTCGGTTCCAGCGCGACCGGCGGCGGCTCCGGCATCGGCAG
>DASRXN010000108.1:0-4328 GCA_035654135.1 Rhodocyclaceae bacterium
ACCGCGCCATCTCCCAGCTGGCGGCCCGCACCAAGGCTGCCGTCACCGATATCGAGAAAATGGTCGTCTGGGGCAACCACTCGCCCACCATGTATCCGGACATCCGCTTCGCCACCGTGGGTGGCAAAGCTGCTCCGGCGAAGGTCAACGACGAAGCCTGGTACAAGAACGACTACATCCCGAAGGTCGGCAAGCGTGGCGCCGCCATCATCGAGGCGCGCGGCCTGTCCTCGGCCGCCTCGGCAGCCAATGCCGCCATCGACCACATGCGCGACTGGAACATGGGTACCAACGGCAAGTGGGTGACCATGGGCGTCGTTTCCGATGGCTCTTACGGCATTCCGGAAGGCATGATCTACGGCATGCCCTGCACTACCGCCAACGGCAAATGGGAAGTGGTCAAGGGCCTCGAAATCGATGCCTTCTCGCGCGAGAAGATGGATTTCACGCTCAAGGAACTGAGCGAAGAGCGCGACGGCGTCAAGCACCTGTTCTGATCCTCGGCACCGGATGGAGAACAAGAGCGCATGAGCCAGACCCTCCATCCCGCCGACGTGCTCTACCAGGGCGGCGCGCGGCCCTTCCCGACGCTTGCCGCCTGCGAGCACTACGCGGGGAGCGAGAAAACCCTCATCAAGGCGCTACAGCTTCAAGGCACGCTCGGGCCGGTGTTCGACATCACCGGCGATTGCGAGGACGGCGCTCCTGCAGGCGGGGAACGCGAACACGCCGAGATGATCGCCGCGCTCATCATGAGCGGCGACAACCGCCACAACCGCGTCGGCGCGCGCATCCACGACGTCACCCATGTCGCCTGGCGCGACGAACTCGAGACACTGCTGCGAGCTGCCGGCAGCCGCATCGCTTACCTCGTGCTACCGAAACCGGAGCGCGCCGACGATGCCCTGGAGCAGATCACCGCGCTCAACGCGGTGCGGGCGCGCCATGGCATCGAGCGTGCAATCCCGGTTCACGTGCTGATCGAAACGCCAGGCGCACTGCACGAGGCCTGGCAGATCGCTGCCCTGCCCGACGTCGAATCGCTCGACTTCGGCCTCATGGATTTCGTCAGCGCGCACCACGGCGCGATTCCTGCCGCCGCCATGCGCTCGCCCGGCCAGTTCGAACATCCGCTGGTCGCCCGCGCCAAGTGCGAAATCGCCGCGGCCGCGCTCGGCAACGGCGTGGTGCCGACGCATAACGTGACCACCGAAATACGGGATCTCGACGTCGTAAGTGCCGATGCCCGCCGCGCGCGCATGGAGTTCGGCTATCTGCGCATGTGGAGCATTCATCCGAATCAGATTCAGCCCATCGTCGAGGCGATGCGCCCCGAATTCGGCGAGGTCGAAGAGGCCGCAAGCATCCTGATTGCCGCCCAGAATGCCGACTGGGGACCGATACAGCGCGAGGGCAGGCTGCACGACCGAGCCTCCTACCGCTACTACTGGGAACTTCTGCGCCGCGCCCGTGCCACAGGGTTGAGCATTCCCGCAGATGCCCGCGTCCGTTTCTTCAACGAATAATCTTCAACAATCAACCCCAACCGCGAGGACAACAACATGCTGGAAGCCTACCGTGCCCACGTTGCCGAACGCGCCGCCCTCGGCATTCCGCCCCTGCCCCTGACCAAGCCGCAGACCGCAGAACTTGTCGCGCTGCTGCAGAATCCGCCCAAGGGCGAGGAAGCGTTTCTGGTCGAACTGCTCACCTATCGCGTGCCGGCCGGCGTCGATGATGCCGCGCAGCTCAAGGCCGAGTTCCTGGCGAAAGTCAGCCGTGGCGAGACGCCGAGCCCGCTGATCTCCCGCGAGAAAGCCACCGAACTGCTCGGCACCATGCTTGGCGGCTACAACGTCAAGCCGCTGATCGATCTGCTCGACGACGCCGTCTGCGGCCCGGTCGCAGCCAAGGGCCTCAAGGGCACGTTGTTGATGTTCGATTTTTTCCACGATGTCGCCGAGAAGGCGAAGGCCGGCAACGCCAACGCCAAATCGGTGATGCAGTCCTGGGCCGACGCCGAATGGTTTACCTCCCGCCCCGAGGTGCCGAAGTCCCTCACTGTGACCATCTTCAAGGTCACCGGCGAAACCAACACCGACGATCTTTCGCCCGCGCCGGACGCCTGGAGCCGCCCCGACATCCCCCTGCACGCGCTGGCCATGCTTAAGAACCCGCGCCCAGGCATCGAGGCCGACAAGGCCGGCGAGCGCGGCCCGCTCAAGCAGCTCGAAGGGCTGAAGGACAAGGGCAATCTGGTCGCCTACGTCGGCGACGTGGTCGGCACCGGCTCCTCGCGCAAGTCCGCCACCAACTCGGTGCTCTGGTTCACCGGCGAGGACATTCCCTACGTGCCGAACAAGCGCTTCGGTGGTGTCTGCCTGGGCAGCAAGATCGCGCCGATCTTCTACAACACCATGGAAGACGCCGGCGCGCTGCCGATCGAGCTCGACGTCAACCAGATGAACATGGGCGACGTCGTCGAACTGCGCCCCTATGAAGGCAAGGCGCTGAAGAACGGCAATGTGATCGCCGAGTTCAAGGTCAAGTCCGAGGTCATTTTCGACGAAGTGCGCGCCGGCGGCCGCATCCCTCTGATCATCGGCCGCGGCCTCACCACCAAGGCGCGCGAGGCGTTGGGCCTGCCGCCCTCCACCCTGTTCCGCGTGCCCGGCGCGCCGGCCGACACCGGCAAGGGGTTCACGCTGGCGCAGAAGATGGTCGGCCGGGCATGCGGCTTGCCGAACGGCAAGGGCATCCGTCCGGGCACCTACTGCGAGCCGCGCATGATATCCGTCGGCAGCCAGGACACCACCGGCCCGATGACCCGCGACGAGCTCAAGGACCTGGCGTGTCTCGGCTTCTCCGCCGATCTCGTCATGCAGTCCTTCTGCCACACAGCCGCCTATCCGAAGCTGGTGGACGTCAAGACCCACCGTACGCTGCCGAGCTTCATCACCGCGCGCGGCGGCATCAGCCTGCGGCCAGGTGACGGCGTCATCCATTCGTGGCTCAACCGCTTCCTGCTGCCCGACACCGTCGGCACCGGCGGCGATTCCCATACCCGCTTCCCGATCGGTATCTCCTTCCCGGCCGGCTCCGGGCTAGTCGCCTTCGCCGCCGCCACCGGTGTCATGCCGCTCGACATGCCCGAGTCCGTACTGGTGCGTTTCAAGGGCAAGATGCAGCCGGGCGTCACCCTGCGCGACCTGGTCAATGCCATTCCCTACTACGCGATCCAGCAAGGTCTGCTGACCGTCGAGAAGAAGGGCAAGAAGAACATCTTCTCGGGCCGCATCCTCGAAATCGAAGGCCTGCCAGACCTCAAGGTGGAACAGGCTTTCGAGCTGACCGACGCCTCCGCCGAGCGTTCCGCCGCCGGCTGCACGGTGCGCCTGAACAAGGAACCAATCGTCGAGTACCTCAACTCGAACATCACGCTGATGAAGTGGATGATCGCCAATGGCTACGAGGATGCCCGCACGCTCGGCCGCCGCATCAAGGCCATGGAAGCTTGGTTGGCCAAGCCGGAACTGCTGCAGCCGGACGCCAACGCCGAGTACGCCGCCGTGATCGAGATCAACCTCGCCGACGTCAGGGAACCCCTCGTCGCCTGCCCCAACGACCCGGACGACGTCAAGCTGCTGTCGGCGGTCGCCGGCGACAAGATCGACGAGGTCTTCATCGGCTCGTGCATGACCAACATCGGCCACTTCCGCGCCGCCGGCAAGATCCTCGACGGCAAGTCGGACATCCCGACCCGCCTGTGGATCGCCCCGCCGACCAAGATGGACGCCATGATGCTGAACGAGGAGGGCTATTACTCGGTGCTCGGCAAGTCCGGCGCGCGCATGGAAATGCCCGGCTGCTCGCTCTGCATGGGCAACCAGGCCCAGGTCAAGAAGGGCAGCACGGCGATGTCCACCTCGACGCGCAATTTCCCCAATCGGCTCGGCATCGACACCCGTGTCTATCTCGGCTCGGCCGAACTCGCGGCCGTCTGTGCGCTGATGGGCAAAATCCCGACCGTTGCCGAGTATCTGGAGCAGGTCAAGTCGCTCGATGCCAAATCGGCCGACATCTACCGCTACATGAACTTCGACCAGATCGGCGAATTCAAGGAACTGGCCGATACCATCACCGCCTAAGCCGGCGTTTCGCCACGGCTGACGATCACCATCGACGATCGTCAGGCCGCCCGCGCGAATAGGTTGGCCGTGAGGCGTACGCCGAGTCGTGCCGTGCGACCGTCCTGGTCGCGCGCGCTGTCGCATTCGACGATCTCGACTGCGATGCAGTCGGGTCGTGCCGCGAGGCCGCGCAGAGCG
>DASRXN010000109.1:0-3531 GCA_035654135.1 Rhodocyclaceae bacterium
GAGGGTCTCCGATTCCGCCGCTGCGAAGGTACCAGGGCCGCCTGTGACGACCAGTGTGTCGATCGGCATGCTCGGGTCCGGCAGCGGGTCAGCGAGGAAAGAAAGTCCGGAGCACGCCGTCACCGGCCCCCTCTCGGCCACCGCCCTTGCATCGTAGGGAAGAGGCAGCCCAGTGCGCATCGCCCATTGATTGGCAATTGTAAACACTTCCAAGGGGCCGGTGAGGTCGAGCGCGGTCATGTCGGGGAAGGCCACGATCTCGACGCGGCGGGCGGTTGGCAGTTTTCGTGGGCTCTTTGGCATTTCAGCCAAGAAATAACGCGTTAGCCTAGCCCGGATATCTCACAAGGGATAGGCGCATCGGCGGGCTGAATCAGCGAAAGTTCTTCTGCAACAAAGGATTTTGCTGACGCAGGAGATCGCGCCGATGCCGGCAGAGTGTATCCAGGATTCCCTCGATTTCGCCAGCCTCGGAAGCCGCAAAGTCACAGCGGCGTTCGATGGCGGCGCGATGACTTCGAACGCGGGTGCGCTGTTGTTGCGCGATGCCGATCGCGCCATCGGCCTGTCGCGGCAGGCGGCGGCCTGCTTCACGGACGGCCGCAGGCAGGACCGGATCGAGCACAGCGTCGAGACGCTCATCGGCCAGCGCATTCATGGCATTGCGCTTGGCTATGAGGACCTGAACGATCACGATGAGCTGCGCCACGATCCCGTTCTTGGCTTGGTTTCGGGCAAGGTGGCAGCACGGCGCTCCGATTGTGCTGTGCTGGCGGGGAAATCCACGCTGAACCGCCTTGAGCACGCGCCAAAGACCGATGACGACCGCTATCGCAAGCTCGCCGTGGACGAGGACGCGATGAAAAGGCTGTTCGTCAGCTTTTTTCTGAAGGCCCACGCGACGCCGCTGATGCGCATCATTCTTGATCTCGACGCGACGGATGACCCCATCCATGGCGAACAGGAAGGCCGGTTCTTCCATGGCTACTACAAATGCTACTGCTATCTGCCGCTTTATATTTTCTGCGGCCGGGACCTTCTGTTGGCGAAGCTCAGGCCCGCGAACATCGACGCCTCGGCGGGCGCAACGGAGGAGGTCGCCTGGATTGTCGCGCAAATCCGGGAGAACTGGCCTGGCGTCGAGATTTGGCTTCGGGCAGATTCCGGCTTCTGCCGCGACGATCTCATGGCGTGGTGTGAAGCGCACGGCGTCCACTACGTCTTCGGCCTCGCCCGCAATCCAAGGCTCGAAGCTTCCATTGCAGACGAACTGGCGGCAGCTGAAGCCAGTTCCAAGGAAAGCGGCAAACCCGAACGGCTTTTCAAGGAATTGCGCTACCGAACACTCAAAACGTGGAGCTGCGAGCGCCGCGTCGTGGCCAAGGCGGAGCACCTCCCCAAAGGCAAAAATCCGCGCTTTATCGTGACCTCGCTCAAGAGTGAAGCCATTGAAGCCAAGGAGCTTTACGAGAAAATCTACTGCGCCCGCGGCGAGATGGAGAATCGCATCAAGGAATGCCAGCTCGACCTCTTTGCGGACCGGACCTCGACGGCGAGCCTTAAAGCCAACCAGCTAAGATTATGGTTCGCGTCGCTCGCTTACGTGCTGGTGGCAGCCTTGCGCCGTATAGCGTTGCAGGGAACCGGGCTGGCGCAGGCCACCGCCGGAACCATTCGCCTCAAACTTTTGAACCTAAACACGGCGATTGAGCAGCGAGCCTCGTGATTTCGAAGCTACTGTTCAACTTATTGATGTGGGATATACGGGTCAGGCTGGCGCCATGAGACGCGGCGGAGCGCGTAACGGGCGTCCGCCGAGCCAGGATCGCGCGGCTTGAGCAAGGATGCGGCGCCAGCGCTGGTCCGCCGTCAACTGCTCCGCAGATTGGACCAGCCCATTGAGGAACCGCGCGATGCTTTGGAGCACGTTGGCCGCCCATCCGGCCTTGGCGTGGGAGCTGGCGACTTTCAACGTGGTCTGGCGGGCGTGGCGGGTGCGCTCGGCGATGGCGGCGAGCAGCAGCGGCCGGCTGGTTATGGCTTCCAGATGCTTGCCGGGCTCGGCCAGACGTACGAACAGGCTCCACCAGTTGTAGATAAGGGCGATGAAGCGGGCCATGAGCCGGCAGCGGGCGAGGTCGCGGGTGACGAAGCCTGCCCAGCCCCATTGGTTCTTCAATTCGTCGAAGGGATTTTCGCTGTCTGCGCGGTCGCGATAAAGCTGGGCGAGCGTCAGAACCTCCTCCTCATCGATCGATGTGACGAGCACGCTATATTCGTAGACCTCGCTTTCCGCCCCGATCTCGACAAAGCCAAGCGCCAGCTGGCCGGCGTCGTCGCGTCCGGCGACGGCCAAGCCTTCCTTCAGGCGCCGGCGCAAGATGACGACCCGGCGCTGGCGGCTCCAACCTTCCAGCCGCAGCGTATCGGTTCTTCCCTGCCAACCCTGCCCCGCGCTGGTCCAGTCATCTTTGGAAAAAGTCTTTTTGATCAATTTCTTGACATTGGCGGTGAGGCGCAACTTGAACAGGTAGGGCAGCACCCGCCGCTCGGCTTCGCGCATTGCCCCCTCCGTGCCGAAGCCGCTGTCGCCGCGCAATAACGCCGGCCAGCAATCGCGGGGAATGCGGTCAAGCAGCGCCCACAATCCTGGCGTCGCATGGCTGGAAGCATGCTGGTTCCCCGCCGCGACCTCCACATCGAGGACGAGCCTAAGGCCGGCCATTGTATAAGTATGGTAGACATGGCTGGGGCGGCCCGGCTTCTTGGGATTGTAGCCAGGCACGGCCCCTTCCTGATGACCGTAGAGCGGCTTGACCGTCGAATCTGCGTCGAGGATCCACTGTTCGGACAATAAAGGCGCTGTGCAGTAATCCAGATGACGCTGCAGCCACGGGCCGCCTTCGTCTTCTCCGATGGCTTTGAAGCCCCCGCGGACGGCATCCTCGCTGACGATCTTCTTCATGCCCAACAGCTCGGGCAGAACCGCATCGTTACGCAGCGCCGTGATGTGGGCATAACGCTTGTGCCCGGCCAAAACCGAGAGCATCGTTGTGCCAAGCACATCGCGCTTCTCCGACGCGTTCGGGCTCGTATAGGCGAGCGGGCAATCGGCCACGAGCGCGTCGAACAGGCCCGCAACCTTGAGATACTCGATGAAAAAGGGCAGCTGTCCATAAGGCGTCAGCGGCGCCGTGGTGTCCCATTCAACTCGGATCGCGCCGGCCCAGCTATCGAGAGTTGTCACCGCTGGCGTAGTGCCTTTCTCAATCGGCGGTTGTTCACCCGCTGGGTGAACGGAAGGCGGGGAAGTATCGTGGCTCATGCTCTTGAGATTGCACGATTCTCACCCACCCTCAGCACGTCAGCTGCCGAATCTAGGTTCAATCACTTCTGGGCCTGAAAGACCGAGGCGGCCTTCCTCGCTGATGATGATCGCGTCGCAGAGACGCGACACAATTCCCATGCCGCCGAAACAGCCAAACTGGCCGCCGTTAAGGACAAGGACAGGAATGCCCGCGCCGCGCGCTG
>DASRXN010000110.1:0-28415 GCA_035654135.1 Rhodocyclaceae bacterium
GCTCGATGATGTCCAGCGTGGCGCGGCCGATGTAGTCGCTGGCGGGATCCATCGATTCCACCGCCTCGAGGTAGGCGCGGCCAATCAGGCGGCCGAGCGGCTTCGGGTTGTAGAGCAGCTTCTTGATGACGAAGGGGTTGAGGGTCAGCGGGTTGTAGCCGGCCGGCAGGTAACCCTGGCCAATCAGCAGCTTTTCCACCGGCGTGTTCGGCTGCACGCCGATGAAGAAAATGAAGGGCAGCACGTTGTCGCGGCCGAACAGCGCATAGAGCTCCTTCACCTTCTCGATGGTCTTGCGCAGCGTGCAGACCGTTTCGCCCGGCGCATTCAGCGGCATGTAGAGCTTGATCTTCTGGTCGCTGTGGCCCATGGCCTTGAACATGCGGAAGGCGTCCATCTGCTGTTCCAGCGAGTAGCCGAGCGTCAGGCTGTCGATGATCTCCTGAGAACCGGTGAAGGACAGGTCTATGCTGGCGATGCCGGTATCCAGCATCTTGCGGGCAATTTCCGGCGTCAGGTGATTGAGGCGCAGATAGCCCGACCAGCCTATGTCCAGCTTTCTCGCCAGCAGTTCATCAAGAATGTGATCGACGTGCTGGACGCTGCGCTTGGTGGAACAGAACTGGGCGTCGGTAAACCAGATGCGCCGGATGCCGTAGCGCAGGTTGAGCGCCTCGATTTCGCGGGCGATCTCCACCGGCTCGCGGTAGCGCTGGTTGGCGCCCTCGATCTTGTTGTAAAGGCAGAAGTGGCACTGGAGCGGGCAGCCCCGCTTGGTGTGCACGCCGATGTCGTCGCCAAGATACTCGCGAAACGACGGGAAGATCGCTTCAACATAGGGGAAATCGACCGCGGTCAGGTCACGCAGGTCGAATGTTTCATTGCGCTGGCGATGGCTCACCCCGCCACTGCCATCCTTGTAATAAAACTCGCCGACCGGCTCCGTGAAGCCGTCGACGATGCTGAGCATGGTGTCCTCGCCTTCACCGATCACCACGACGGTATCGGGGGGGCATTTCTCGGCGACGTACTTGCCGAAGATCGACACCGCCGTGCCGCCGACGACGATGCGACTGGCCGGCAACAGACGGCGCACCAGTCGCATGTAGCCGAAATTACGCAGCCGGCTGGCGACATAGTCCCAGATGATGCGCACGGCGTCCTTCGCCGCCTTGATCCTGCGGCCCCAGAACGGCGAATGGTCGAAATTCATGACCACGTCGAGTGCGTCGTCCTCCGGATGCGGACCGAAGGACTGCATGTTGCGCCAGGAGAAAGCGACGATATCCGGTCGCAGCGACTCCAGGTGCTCGGTCAGCACCCGGCGGCGCTCAGCCGGCGCTACCAGTGCCAGATCGAGCAACTGCTGGCGGATGTCCGGCCGCTGCTTGTGGATGTAATCCGCGACGTAAATGACGCCGCCCGGATAGATTTTCCAGCAGGGCAGGCGGACGTAGAGAACGGATCGGGTGGCTGTTGGAAGGTGGTTGCTTTTGTCCATGCGCGCATTGCCTGGGGGCGCCAGGTTGAATGTCAGCGTTTTATAATGTTCTCATCTTACTCCCAAAATGGAAATTCCCATGTTCACCGGCATCGTCGCCGCCACCGGCAGGATCACCCATTTGCAGACACTGGAAAAAGGCCTGCGCCTGACGGTCGAGGCGCCCGACCTCGACCTTTCCGACGTTGCTGTCGGCGATTCCATCGCTCATGGCGGTGTCTGCCTGACGGTGATCGAGAAATCGGGCAACAGCTACAAGATCGATGTGTCGCGCGAGACTCTCGACTGCACCATCGGCCTCGATGTCCCGGGCGAGGTCAATCTGGAGAAGGCTATGCTTCTCACCGACCGCCTCGGTGGCCACCTGGTCTCGGGCCATGTGGACGGCGTCGGCGAGATCGTCAGATTCGACCGGATCGGCGAGTCGCATGAACTGGTCATCCGCGCACCGAAGGAATTGGCGAAATACATCGCCCGCAAAGGCTCGATCACGGTCAATGGTGTTTCCCTGACCACCAATCGCGTAGACGGGGCCGAATTCTCCATCAACCTGATTCCGCACACTGTGGAAGTCACCACCCTCAAGCATTGCCGGGCCGGCGGCAGGGTCAATCTCGAAGTCGATCTGATCGCGCGATACGTGGAACGGATGCTGAATCCGGATGCCCAGGCGTAGAATCGCCGACCCCAACCGAACAAGCATTCCACCATGAGCATCAGCCCCGTCCAGGACATCGTCGCCGACATGCGTGCCGGCAAAATGGTCATCCTCGTCGATGAGGAGGACCGCGAGAACGAGGGCGACCTGGTCCTGGCCGCCGAACACGTAACGCCGGAAGCGATCAACTTCATGGCCAAGCATGGCCGCGGCCTGATCTGCCTGACTCTGACCGAGGCTCGCTGTCGACAACTTGATCTGCCGCTGATGGTGCGCGACAACAGGACTCCCCACGGCACCGCCTTCACAATGTCCATCGAAGCCGCCGAAGGGGTCACTACCGGCATTTCAGCCCACGACCGGGCGCGTACCGTACAAGCGGCGGTGGCGAAGAATGCCCGACCGGCCGACATCGTCCAGCCCGGCCACATCTTTCCGCTGATGGCCCAGAAGGGCGGCGTGCTGGTACGCGCTGGCCATACCGAGGCCGGTTGCGACCTGGCCCAGATGGCGGGCCAGGAGCCGGCCGCCGTGATCTGCGAAATCCTCAAGGACGACGGCACCATGGCCCGGTTGCCCGACCTGTTGGAATTCGCCAAGGAACACGGCCTGAGGATCGGCACCATCCGCGACCTGATCCATTACCGCTCGGAAAACGAGAAGCTGGTCGAATGCGTCGCCGATCGCGAGGTAACCTGCGGTCACGGCACTTTCCGTCTGCGCGCCTTCGCCGACCGGACCAGCGGCGAAGTGCATCTTTCCCTTTCGCTGGGCCAGATCGCCGCTAACCAGGAAACGCTGGTGCGCGTGCATGAGCCGATTTCGGTACTGGACTTTCTCGACTGCGCCAGCCGGCGCCATTCGTTCAGCGTCGATCAGGCGCTGCGAACCATTGCCAGGCACGGCCAGGGCGTCGTGGTGCTGCTGCACCGCAAGGAATCTGGCGACGATCTGCTGGCGGCGCTCAGGGAAGATGCCCAACAGCCAGCGGCCAAGTGGGACCCGCGCATTTATGGCATCGGCGCCCAGATCCTGCGCGAGCTTGGCGTCGGCAAGATGCGCCTGCTCGCTTCGCCCCGCAAGATGCCGAGCATGGCCGGTTTCGGTCTCGAAGTCTGCGGCTACCTTACGGCCGAGGAGGCACTCGCATGAGCTTCACGCCCAACACATCCGTAGCGACTCCGACGGGCCGCTGCGCTGATATCCGCGAGATCGAACCGGACCTCGCGGGCGCTGAACTTTCTGTCGGCGTCGTCATGGCACGCTTCAATCGCGACATCGGCGAGGGCCTGCTTTCCGGCTGCTGCCAGGAGTTGCGCCGCCTGGGGGTCGCGCCCGGCAACGTCACGCTGGTCACGGTGCCCGGCGCGCTGGAGATTCCATTGGCGCTGCAAACGATGGCGCAGAGCGGCAGATTCAATGCGCTGGTCGCTCTCGGTTGCGTGATTCGCGGCGAAACCTACCATTTCGAGATCGTCGCCAATGAATCCGCGCGCGGCATTACCGACGTGCAACTCTCGACCGGCGTCCCTATCGCCAATGCCGTCCTGACCACCGAAAACGACGATCAGGCCGCAGTGCGCATGCACCAGAAGGGCATGGAGGCGGCACAATGCACCATCGAAATGGCCAACCTGCTCAAGGCGGTGAAGTGAGCAAGTCGCCGCGCCACCGGGCACGCGAGTTCGTCATCCAGGGCCTCTACCAGCACCTGGTCGGCGGCCAGGACGAGGCGGCCATCCGTGTCCAGGCCGAGTCTGTGGCCGGCTTCGACAAGACGGATACAACCCTCTACGGCGTCCTGCTGTCCGAGACTCTCGCTGACATCCCGGCTTTGCGTGACGCCATCAGCCCCCATGTGGACCGGGCTTGGGAGGAAGTGTCACCGATCGAACGCGGCATCCTTCTGCTCGGTGCCTGCGAACTCAGGCATCATCCCGAAACGCCTTACCGCGTGGTGATCAACGAGGCCATTGAACTGGCCAAGACGTACGGCGGCACTGACGGCCACAAGTTCGTCAACGGCGTACTCGACAAGCTCGCACCATCGTTGCGCCCCGGCGAAGCCAGGGGAAAATAGTCCGGCCGGCCATGCCGTCGGAATTCACGCTCATCGACCGCTATTTCCGCCGACCGACGCACCATACGGTGCTCGGTGTCGGCGACGATGGTGCCATCGTACGACCATCGGCGGGCATGGAACTGGTGATCTCGACCGACATGCTGGTTGCCGGCACGCATTTCCTCGCCGACACCAACCCGGAAGACCTTGGCTGGAAGACGCTGGCGGTCAATGTCTCGGATATGGCCGCCATGGGTGCGACACCGCGCTGGGCGCTGCTGGCCGCGGCACTGCCCGCCGCGACGGAGTCCTGGATCGAACGCTTTGCCAAAGGTTTCTTCGCCTGCGCTGATCAATTCGATATCGATGTCATCGGCGGCGATACGACGAAGGGTCCGCGCAACTTCTGCGTCACCATTCTCGGCGAAGTCCCCGACGGCAGCGCGCTGCTGCGCTCGGGCGCCAAGGCCGGCGACGAGATATGGGTTTCCGGCCGACCGGGCCGGGCGGCACTTGGGCTGGCGCATATGCAAGGGCGCCATGTTCTGAGTGAGCCGGCGCTCGCCGACTGCCTGGCCGCCCTGCACCGCCCCCAGCCGCGCGTCGCACTCGGCCTCGCCCTGCGCGGACTGGCGACAGCCGCCATCGACGTTTCCGACGGCCTGCTGGCCGACCTCGGCCACATCCTCGACGAATCGAAAGTCGGCGCCACGCTGCGCATCCCCGATCTGCCACCGCCGGGCATCGAACGCGAATGCCTGCTGGCAGGCGGCGACGACTACGAGCTGGTCTTCACGGCCCCGACCGGCCGCCATGCCGATGTGGCAAGGCTAGCCGATCGGTTCGGGTTGGCGCTCACGCCCATCGGGGCCGTCGAGACCGGCGTGTCGCCACGGCTGACTTTGCTGGACGACGAAGGCCGGCCGGTCGAGATCGGCCGTCGCGGCTACGACCATTTCGCGTAATCTGCGACCATGGCAAACGCGCCGGCGCCTCCCGTCAGCTTCCTCCTGCGCCACCCGGCGCACCTGATCGCCTGCGGCTTGGGCAGTGGCCTCTCGCCCATCGCGCCGGGCACGGCCGGCACGCTGTTCGCCTGGTTGAGCTACCCGCTGCTGCGCAATTATTTCCCCGATGATGCCTGGTTCGCCGGCTTTCTCGTCCTGATGTTCGCACTTGGCGTGCCAGCCTGCCACCTGACCGGGCAAAAGCTCGGTGTGGTCGATCACGGCTCCATCGTCTGGGACGAAATCGTGCCCTTCTGGGCCGTTCTGCTGGTAACGCCAGCCACCGGCATATGGCAGCTGGCGGCCTTTCTCTGGTTCCGCTTCTACGACATCGTCAAGCCGCCACCGGCCAGCTACTTCGACCGGGAAGTGAAGAATGGCTTCGGGGTGATGATGGACGACGTCGTCGCCGCCGGCTACACGGTCCTGACCCTGGCGCTGCTGAAAGTCATTGTCGAGCGCCTGTTCTGATGGATGCCGAACTGGAAAGACTTTCCGCGCAAGTGGGTGCCGCCTTGCTCGAGCGGTCGCTGATGCTGGCCACCGCTGAATCCTGCACCGGCGGCTGGGTTGCGCAGGTCATCACGCACACGGCGGGCAGTTCCGCCTGGTTCGACCGAGGCTTCGTTACTTACGCCAACGAAGCCAAGATCGGCATGCTGGGAGTTCGCCCGGAAACCCTGACCGCTCACGGCGCCGTGAGCCCGGAAACGGCGGCGGAAATGGCAGCCGGCGCCCTTGCAAACTCCAATGCATTGATTTCATTGTCCATTACCGGAGTCGCCGGCCCAACGGGTGGCTCACCGGGTAAGCCAGTCGGTACCGTATGCTTTGCCTGGTGTAAGCGAGGTCAGGCGCCATTCGCCGAACGTTGTCAGTTCATTGGCAACAGGGAATCGATCCGACGACAGGCGGTCATTCACGCGCTAGAAGACCTGCTGGCACGCATGGAGTAGGTGCGGCAAAAACTGTGCCATCCGTGCCATAATCACTTTCAGCTTTCGGAGAAACATTTATGGACGACAACAAGGCCAAGGCGCTGCAAGCGGCGTTGGCACAGATCGAAAAGCAGTTCGGCAAGGGCTCCATCATGAAGATGGGTGAGGGCCAGATCGAGAACGACCTGCAGGTGGTATCGACCGGCTCGCTGGGCCTGGACATCGCACTCGGTGTCGGCGGCCTGCCTCGCGGCCGGGTGGTGGAGGTGTACGGCCCGGAATCCTCCGGCAAGACGACGCTCTGCCTGCAGGTGGTTGCCGAGGTGCAGAAGCTGGGTGGCGTTGCCGCCTACATCGACGCAGAAAACGCGCTCGACCCGGTCTATGCGGCCAAGCTGGGCGTCAATGTACCCGATCTGCTGATCTCCCAACCCGATACGGGTGAGCAGGGGCTGGAAATCACCGACATGCTGGTGCGCTCGGGCGGGATCGATCTGATCGTCATCGACTCGGTGGCCGCGCTGACGCCCAAGGCCGAAATCGAGGGCGAGATGGGCGACCAGTTGCCGGGCCTGCAGGCGCGCCTGATGTCGCAAGCTCTGCGCAAGCTCACCGGCAACATCAAGCGCACGAACACACTGGTGATTTTCATCAATCAGATCCGCATGAAGATCGGCGTCATGTTCGGCAATCCGGAAACCACGACTGGCGGTAACGCGCTCAAGTTCTACGCTTCGGTGCGCATGGATATCCGCCGCACCGGCGCGATCAAGAAGGGCGACGAGGTGATCGGTAACGAAACCAAGGTAAAGGTCGTCAAGAACAAGGTGGCGCCGCCGTTCCGCGAGGCCCATTTCGACATCCTGTACGGCGAAGGCATTTCCCGCGAAGGCGAGGTCATCGAACTCGGCGTCGAGCACAAGATCGTCGAGAAATCCGGCGCTTGGTACGCCTACAAGGGCGAAAAAATCGGCCAGGGCAAGGACAACGCCCGCGAGTTCCTCAAGGAACATCCCGACGTGGCCGTCGAAATCGAAAACAAGGTGCGGACTGCCGTTGGCGTTGTCGCCGTCGGCACCACACCGACCGAGTGAATGAACTAAGGCAGCGAGCAATTCGACTGTTGGCGCGGCGCGAACACAGCCGTGCCGAACTGACCCGCAAGCTCGCCGCCCACGGCACCGAAGAAAGTATCGCCAACGTGCTTGCCCAGCTGGAGACCGAAGGTCTGCTCTCCGACGCCCGCGCCGCGGCCGCCTACGTGCGGTCGCACGGCGGCCGCTTCGGCGCTGCCCGGCTGCGGCAGGACTTGCGCGCCAGGGGGATCGACCCGGAATTGGCCACCGCCGAAGTTGGTGATCTGGCTGACGAAATGGAGCGCGCGCGCGATGTTTGGGCGAAGAAATTCGCCGCTGCCCCCGCCGACACTCTTGAATGGGCCCGCCAGGCGCGTTTCCTGCAGGGTCGCGGCTTCGCCGCCGAAGTCATTCGCCGCCTGCTGAAGAAAGTCGCCGAGTGAGTACGCTGGCTGTTTACAACCTGCACAAGAAGTACAAGTCGCGCACCGTCGTCAAGGATGTTTCGTTCGATGTCCAGGGTGGCGAAGTGGTGGGTCTGCTCGGACCCAATGGCGCCGGCAAGACCACCTGTTTCTACATGATCGTCGGTCTGGTGGCTTCCGATGGCGGGGAAATACGGCTCAAGAACGGCGAGGATGGCGACGGCGCCAACCTGACCCACATGCCTATCCACAAGCGCGCGCGCCTTGGCGTCTCCTACCTGCCCCAGGAAACCTCGGTTTTCCGCAAGCTGACGGTGGCCGAGAACGTACGCGCCGTGCTGGAGCTGCAGAACGAACTGAACGACGACGCGATTGAAAACCGCCTCGACGAGCTCCTGCAGGAGCTGCACATCTCGCATTTGAGAGACAACAAGGCCATTTCCCTGTCCGGTGGCGAGCGCCGGCGGGTAGAGATCGCCCGCGCGCTGGCAACCGATCCGCGCTTCATTCTGCTCGACGAGCCCTTCGCCGGCGTCGATCCGATTGCGGTCATCGACATCCAGAAGATCATCCGCTTTCTCAAGGAGCGGGGCATCGGTGTACTGATCACGGACCACAACGTACGCGAGACTCTCGGCATCTGCGACCGGGCAACCATCATCAACGCCGGCGAAGTGCTGGCTGCGGGTCACCCTGACGAGATTGTCTATAATGAAAATGTACGGAAGGTTTACTTGGGTGAGCATTTCCGCATGTAGAGCGGCTATAGCCGTCATATGAAACAGGGTCTCCAACTCAAGCTCTCCCAGCATCTTGCGCTGACGCCGCAGTTGCAGCAGGCGATTCGCTTGCTGCAATTATCGACGCTTGAACTCAATCAGGAAATCGATCAGGCGCTGCAGGACAACCCCTTGCTGGAGCGGGAAGATAGCGGCGAAATTGCGGCGTTCAGTCCGTCCAGCGACGCTATGTCGGCGGTACAACCAGCAGGTCCTGAATCGACGCGGGAGTTCGATGACGCTCCCGAGTTGGGCTGGGGCAGCGACATGCCCTCCGGCCAGGGGCCACGTGATCCCGACGACGATGTGGATGCCGGCGAGATCCAGGCGGCGGCAGTTGGGCTGCGCGAACACCTGAATGAACAGTTGGCGCTGACTCAGCTGTCCGAGCGCGAACGGCGCATCGTCGCCTTTCTGGTCGAAGCGCTCGACGACGACGGCTATCTGACGCAAACGCTCGACGAACTCGCCGAGTCGATCATCGGCGATGCCGAAGTCGATGAAGAAGAACTGCTCGAGGAACTGGCCATCGGCCTACGTCACCTGCAACACCTTGACCCGCCGGGCATAGGCGCCAGGAGCCCGCAGGAGTGCCTGGACCTTCAGTTACAGGGGATGCCGGCATGCCTCTGCCGCGACTTGGCCCGCGCAATTGTCCGCGACCACCTCGACCAGTTCGCCGCCCGCGATTTCGCCAAGATCAAGAAGACTCTCGGTTGCGACGACGAGGCCTTGCGGGCCGCACTAGGGCTGATCAAGTCGCTGAATCCGAGGCCGGGCGCGCCCTTTGCGCCACTGGATACCCGCTACATCATTCCCGACGTGGTCGTCCGCAAGCTTCGCGGCGTCTGGAAGGTCAACCTGAACGGCGAAGCCATGCCGCGCCTGCGCATCAATCGTCTGTACGCGGATATCCTGCAGAGTCAGCGCAGCGGGCGCGGCAGCTCGGGCGCGAGTTTGGCTGGCCAGTTGCAGGAAGCCAAGTGGCTGATCAAGAACGTGCAACAGCGTTTCGATACCATCCAGCGTGTTGCCCAGGCCATTGTCGATCGCCAGCGTGCTTTTCTGGACCACGGCGAAGTGGCCATGCGGCCCCTGACGCTGCGGGAAATCGCCGACGCGGTCAGCCTGCACGAATCGACCATTTCGCGAGTGACGACCCAGAAATACCTGGCCAGCCCGCGCGGAATTTTCGAACTGAAATACTTTTTCGGCAGCCACGTCGCCACCGACAGCGGCGGAGCTGCTTCTTCCACCGCGATCCGCGCGCTGATCAAGCAGCTGGTCGGCGCCGAAGACGGCCACAAGCCGCTCTCTGACGCGAGGATCGCGGAAATTCTCGGCGAACAGGGTATTGTGGTGGCGCGGCGAACGGTCGCCAAGTACCGCGATACCCTGAACATCCCGCCGGTCAACCTCAGAAAAGCGCTCTAAGGAGACACCATGAATCTCAATATCACCGGTCACCACGTTGAAGTCACCCCTGCGTTGCACGATTACGTTACCGGCAAGGTCGAGCGGGTCATCCGACATTTCGACCATGTCACCAGCGTGCATGTGGTGCTGTCGGTGCAAAAGCTGAGGCAGAAAGCGGAAATCACCCTGCATGTCAAAGGCAAGGACATTTACGCCGATGCCGACGATACCGATCTCTACGCCGCGATTGATGCATTGACCGACAAGCTCGACCGACAGGTTCTGAAGTACAAGGAGAAGGTCAGCGACCATGCCCGTGACAAGCGGCCTGTTGCCGAATCCGAATAGACGTTTCCTCCTGCCGAGGGTAGGGGTATACTCCGCGACGCTTCAGCCGCGGGCCAACCCCCGGTCGAAGTTCTTTACGGGTTGCCGATGAACCAGATCGCCAAACTTCTGCCTCCGGAAAACGTAGTTGTCGGCCTCGAAGCCAGCAGCAAGAAGCGTGTCTTCGAACAGGCCGGAATTCTCTTCGAGAACCGGAACGGTATTGCCCGCGCCTTGGTCTACGATGCCCTGTTCGCTCGGGAGAAGTTGGGGTCCACCGGCCTCGGCCAGGGCATCGCCATTCCCCACGGCCGCATCAAGGGCCTCAAGGAGGCACAGGGTGCTTTTCTGCGCCTGGCCACCCCTGTCCAGTTCGATGCTCCGGATGGCAAGCCCGTGAGTTCCATCTTTGTGTTACTGGTGCCGGAAGCGGCTACCGAACATCATCTGCAGCTACTCTCGGAGCTGGCGCAGATGTTCTCGGACAAGGCCTTCCGGGAGCGTCTGACCGCGGCACCCGACGCCACCGCTACTCACGAATTGTTTGCCGCCTGGCCGCCGTGCGCAGGCTGATCGTCGCCCAGCTGTTCGAGCGCAATCGCACACGACTCCAGCTGAACTGGATCTGCGGCACCCTGAACCGCGCCATCACCATCACCCGCGACGATATCTCTCCGGCCGACCTGGTCGGCCATCTGAACCTGATCCATCCGGATCGCGTCCAGGTTCTCGGGGCACCGGAAATTTCCTGGGCTTTGAAGCAACCGCCGGTTCGAGTCGCCCGCCATATCCGCGAGATCGTTGCCGCCAAGCCCCCGGCACTGATTATCGCCGACGGCGCTGAAATCCCGCCAGTAATCGAGTCCGAATGTGAAGCCTCGGACACACCCCTATTCACTACGCCGCAACAGTCGGCGGCGGTCATCGATTCGTTGCGGCTCTACGTTTCCCGCCAACTGGCCGAGACCATTACTCTGCATGGCGTGTTCATGGACGTGCTGGGAATGGGCGTCATGATCACTGGTGATTCCGGTGTCGGCAAGAGCGAACTGGCATTGGAACTGATCTCGCGTGGCCATGGTCTCGTTGCGGACGACGTCGTCGAGGTTTCCCGCGTCACGCTCGATACGCTCGAGGGGCGCTGCCCTGAACTGCTCAAGGACTTCATCGAAGTGCGCGGACTGGGCCTGCTCAACATACGCGCAGTTTTTGGCGAAACGGCCTGCCGACGCAAGATGCGCATGAAGCTGATTGTGCACCTGCAACGACCGCAGGCCAGTTTGGAAACGCACCGGCTGCCACTCGATGCTCAGACTGAAACCATACTCGGCGTGCCGATCCGCAAGGTCATTCTGCCCGTGGCCGCCGGTCGCAACCTCGCTGTTCTGCTCGAGGCCGCCGTGCGCTCGACCATCCTCTCCCTGCGCGGCATCGACAGCATGCAAGAGTTCCTTGATCGCCAGCAGCGCGCGCTGGAAAGCGATGACGGCGTCAACTAAGATTGCCAAGAGCCGTTACATTCTCGAGAGTATGTCCTTCTCTCATAAGAATTTTCGCAGTAACCGCGAAAAACATAGCCGGTCGATGCAATGCCGGTATTCTTGCCGATAAGGCTGTTTTCACAGGAGGTTCGCATGAATCGAATGACCGCTCTCGTTGCCGCTTCATTGTTCGCCCTCGTTGCCGCGCCCGCGGCCATGGCCACCCCCCAGCAGGACAAGATGAAGGCCTGCAACATCGATGCCAAGGACAAGAAGGGCGACGAACGCAAGGCCTTCATGAAGTCGTGCCTGTCAGCTGGCAAGTCTGCCGAGAAGAGTCCGGCTGCAAGCGCCTGCGCAGCCAAGGCGGTAAGCAAGGATGGGAAGCCCCTCGCCGGCGCCGCCAAGTCCTCGTTCATGAAGAAATGCGAGAAAGAAGCCGCCGCCCACTAAAGCAGACTCCACGGAAACAACGATGCCGGCCACAATTGTAGGCCGGCATCTTTTTCCGACATGGGCCGATAACGGTACGAACAGGCAGGTCTAGCCGAGAATTTCGAACTCCAGCATTTCCCCGCCATCGCCGCCAGCAGCGGCATGGCCAAAGTAAATATGTCCACGGCCGCGCAGGATAGTTTCCTCGCGCTTGAGCACGAACTCCGATTCGCCGGAAATGCTCACGTAGGTACCGTTGGTACTCTGGTCCACAAGTACATACTGGTCGCACCGGTACTCGATTCGGCCATGACTGCGGGACGCGCGGGAATCGTGGATGACGATATCCGAGTTGACGTCGCGCCCCAACCAAGCGGTTGGCCGATCCGGTCCCAGAATGACGTCCTGACCGCCATGGCGCAGCCACAGGCGAGTCTCGACTGGCGTGGCCGCTACCGGCCTTGTCACCTTCATGGTCACCTCGTCGTCACTTTGGCTCCACGTCGCCTCGAAGGCACGAACCGTCACGTTCTTGCCCTCGACCGCAAGTGCGCCGAGCGAGTGCGTTCGGCTGCGTAAGTCAGCTGGCAAGCCATCGACCGTTTCGGCCGTCGTCAGCGTCTGTCCTGCCTTGGCCAGCGAGGCCAAGTGTGACGCGGTATTCACCGCGTCGCCAACCAGGTCACCGTTCTGATCCAGCACCGGACCTTGATGAAAGCCCACGCGGATTGCCAACACCATGCCCGAAACAGGTGGCAGGGCGTGGATACGCTGTTGCATCTCGTCGGCAGCGTGCATTGCTGCCTCGGCGGAATCGAACGCAACCATCAATTCGTCACCAAGCGTCTTGATCACCCTGCCCTTGCAGGCCACTGCGGCACGCTCCATCCGATTCAGGCAGCGCTCGACAGCGTGATGGGCTTCCGCGTCCCCGAGCCGTTCGTACAGTCGGGAACTGCCCACAATATCGGCGAACAGCACGCAGCGGTTGGACGGGCTCCCGCTCATGCTGGCGCTTGGCTCCGCGCATAAACTCGCTGCGCAGCCGTCAACGCCGCATCCTTGCCCACCGAGACGCCCATTCCGGCCATGACTTCAGCCAGCGCGCCGAGGCAAAGGATGACGTTGTCGCGACGGGCGGAATAGCCCATCAGGCCGAAGCGCCATACCTTGCCAGCCAGCGGACCGAGGCCGGCGCCGATTTCCAGATTGAATTGTTCCAACAATTGCTTGCGCACAGCCGCCTCATCAACACCGACCGGTACATGGACGGCATTGAGTTGCGGCAAGCGTGCCTCCTCGCGAACCACGAACTTGAGACCGAGCGAATCGAAGCCAGCCTTCAGCGCTTGATGGTGCAGGCGGTGACGCGCCCAGGCATTTTCCAGTCCTTCTTCCTTCAGCATCACCAGCGACTCATGCAGCGCGAACAGGCTGTTCACCGGTGCGGTATGGTGGTAGGTGCGCTTGCCCCCTGGCGCGCTCCAGTATTCGAGCACCAGGTTGAGGTCCATGAACCAGCTGGGCACCTTCTGTCGGCGTGCCTTGACCCGCTCGACGGCCCGTTCACTGAATGTGACCGGCGCCAGCCCTGGCACGCAGGACAGGCATTTCTGGCTGCCCGAGTAGATGGCATCGGCACCCCAGGTATCGGCCAGCACCGGCGTGCCACCCAGGGATGTCACGGCATCGACGATTGTGAGGCAGCCCTTCTCGCGCGCCAGGCCGACCAGCGTCGCCGCGTCGGATTGTGCGCCGGTGGACGTTTCGGCATGAACGAAAGAGACTGCCTTGGCATCGGGATTGGCCTTCAGCGCATCGGCCAGCTTCTGCGGATCGACCGGTTCGCCCCAGGCGTCTTCCACCACCACCGCCGTACCGCCGAAGCGCTGCACGTTCTCGATCATGCGGCCACCGAAGACTCCGTTGCGACAGACGATGATCTTGTCGCCCGGCTCGACCAGATTGACGAAACAAGCTTCCATGCCCACCGAACCGGGGCCGGAAACAGCGAAGGTGAGGGCATTGTCGGTTTGGAACGCATAACGAAGGAGTACCTTGATCTCCTCCATCATTTGCACGAAGGCCGGGTCGAGGTGACCGATGGCCGGCTGGCCGAGCGCCTTGACCACTCGTGATGGCATGTCCGAGGGGCCGGGGCCCATCAGCACTCGGTTGGGAACTGGACAGCTGGCAATGCCCTGGGGCGGGAGAATGTGGGTGGTCATCGGGAAATAGTGCGGCGCAATAAATGACGGGCGATCATAGCATTCACACAGGCCACGACACTACCGAGACGGGTGCAAACTCTTCCGCATCGAAAGCCGTATCACCTTCCGGATCTGGCTTGCCCGTGGCCTTGAGGTTCCCGAAGTCGTGCAGGCGAGTATCCATCAAATGCGAGGGCACGACGTTGGCCAGGCTGCGGAACAGGGTCTCGACGCGGCCGGTAAAGCGCTTGTCCCATTCCCGCAGCATCTGTTTGACCTGCGTGCGCTGCAGGTTGGGCTGGCTGCCACAAAGATTACAGGGGATGATCGGGAACTCCCGAACTTTGGCCCACACCTCCAGATCGCGCTCGCGCACGTAGGCAAGGGGTCGGATCACAATATGGCGGCCGTCGTCGGTGACCAGCTTGGGCGACATCGCCTTCATCTTGCCGCCGAAGAACATGTTGAGGAACAGCGTCTCCAGGATGTCGTCGCGGTGGTGCCCGAGGGCGATCTTGGTTGCGCCCAGTTCCGACGCCACACGATAGAGGATGCCGCGGCGCAGGCGCGAGCATAGCGAGCAGGTGGTCTTGCCCTCGGGTATCAACCGCTTGACGATGGCGTAGGTGTCCTGCTCCTCTATGTGGAAGGGAATGCCCAAGCCGGCAAGATAATTTGGCAGCACGTCGGCCGGGAAGCCTGGCTGCTTCTGGTCCAGATTGACTGCCACCACGTCGAACCGGACCGGCGCATGCTCGCGCAGGTACAGCAGCACATCGAGCAGGCCGAACGAATCCTTGCCGCCGGAGAGGCAGACCATCACCTTGTCGCCGTCCTCGATCATATTGAAATCAGCAATGGCCTGGCCGGTGGCGCGGCGCAGCCATTTGGCCAGCTTGTTGGCCTCGAAGGCGGCCTTGTTGGCCTCGCGGGCGGTACGTGCTGTCGGTACGTTCATGGTATCCGGGCATCCAGTTCGATGGTCTTGGCCACTTGCGCACCCTGGGCGATAGCGCTGACGACGCATGGAAATGCGGGATTACAGACGTCGCCGATCGCGTAAATACCCGCTGCACCTGTCCGACCGGCGGCATCGACGACAAGGTAGCCATGATCATCGAAGCGCATCGCGGCACGCAGTTCGCCGGGGATTGTTTCGCCAATGAAAGCCGTGTTCGGCTCGTAGCCAACCAACACATGGATGCGATCAACAGTGATTCGCTCTGTGTCCCCCGCCACGGCAAGTGTTGCATAGATGCCGGCCGGGCTCACACGTAATGCCAGCAGCCGCGCGGATTCAAGCAGCCGACAACGGCCAACGGCCGTCTCGGCAGCCAATGCGGAGGTAAGGCCCTGCTGCGCGCGGGAGTGGGAACGCACCGCCAGGTGCACCATCGCCGCACGCGGCGCCAGCAGGCGCGCGTTCTCGAAGGCGTTGTCGCCGCCGCCAATGATCAGGATGCGTTTGCCAGCAAGCGCCTCCAGGTCGACAAAGGCATAGGGGCCATAGGCAATGCGATCGGCAGCCAAGCCAGCGATTCCCTCGACGCCGGCCAGAACTTCCTCGGCGCGATAGCGGGTACCAGTGGCAACCACAACAGCAGTGCAGGCGAACTCGTTGCCGTCGTCCAGGCGCAGACTGAAATCACCCGACCGACCGGTCAGGCCGATTGGCCGAATGCCCGTCAGTACCGACACGCCCGCGGCAACCGCATGATCGACGAAACGCGCCGCCAGCACAGGACCGCTCTGACCGGGCTGGCCAAGCACCCAGTCATTGACAAGAAAGTTAAGGTTCTGCAGTCCGCCGGCACGCGCAGCAGCCTCGATGACGCGCGGCTCGAAGCCGAGATTGCGCAGCCAAAGGGCGGCCGAAAGACCAGCCGGGCCGGCGCCGAGAACAGCGATGCATTTCCTGTCAGGCATGATGCGAAGTATACTGGCTAGATGCCGGCGAACCGCACCAATACCCGACTCGCCGCGGCAAAGCCAAAAGCCGCAGTGACGCACACCGACGAACCATAGCCGGCGCAACTGAGGCCATGCAGGCCTGGCTCATCGATGTCGCAGGCGGCAGCCTCGGGCCGCCGGATGGGTTCGAGCGAATAAACGCACTCGATGCCGAAGTTCTTTCCCGGCTCGCGCGGGAAACCGTATTCCTTGCGCAATGCCGACCGCAGCTTCGCCGCCAGCGGGTCATGGCTGGTACGGGCAAGATCATCGATACGGATCAGTGCCGGGTCCGCCTTGCCGCCGGCACCGCCGGTAGTGACTACCGGGATTCCGGTAGCGCGACAATGTGCGATCAGAGCCGCCTTGGGGCGGACCTGGTCGATGGCGTCCACCACCATGTCGCAGTCGGGAATGAGTGACGCCGCATTCTCGACGGTAACGAATTCCTCGATAGTCGCCACTCTGCACGCGGGGTTGATCGATGCGATGCGCTCCCGCATGGCCTGCACCTTGGCCTGGCCCAGCGTACCTTCCAGTGCATGGATCTGCCGGTTGAGGTTGGACTCGGCAACATGGTCGAGATCGATCAGCGTCAGCCGGCCGATGGCCGAGCGGGCCAGGGCTTCCGCCGCCCAAGACCCGACGCCGCCGATGCCGATGACGCAGACATGCTTCGTCTCCAGCAGCAGCGGCGCGCCCTCACCGTAAAGCCGGGCGATACCGCCGAAGCGACGCGCACTGGAATCCATCATCGACATGGGGTCAATCATACCGCCGGTTCACGACAAATCCGGGCCGTTGCAGTCCGATGCCTGGCGCGTATGATGATCGCCTAGTCTGGAATCGATGTCGGGGAACGTCATGGGAGTTCAAGCCTGGTTTGATGGAATGGGCCAACTGATCGCCGGCTGGTGGCAGTCCCTTGGCATCAAGGGCCAGAATGACCTGTGGCTTACTGTGGGATGGGTAATGCTGGTGCTCTGGGCATGGACGTCTCACCGCGTATTGCGACATCTGGCCGGGCATCGAAAGTTCGGTGGCCGCTGGTACAACGAAGCCGAGTACGAGCAGCTGATCCAGGGCCTTGCTGAAGACAAGCAGGCGGGGCGACGGGATATGAACGACGCTGAACTCCAGGCATTGCGCGAATACAAGTTACGCAAGGCAGGGAAGCCAATCCTCTCACGCAAGGACGGCAGTTAGTCTGCGTACAAGTCCCGGGCATGATCAGGCGATGCCGTGGCACAATTCCGGCCCTGATGGATAGCTCTCTCCCCGAACCATCGCCCGAAGCAAAGGCAAGCAGTCAGGCCCTGTCCCGCCGCATCGTCGAAGAAATCGAGGCCGCCGGCGGCTGGATTCCTTTCGCCCGCTACATGGAACTGGCGCTGCACTGCCCCGGCCTGGGCTATTACGGCGGTGGCTCGCGCAAGTTCGGCGCCAGCGACGAAGGGGGAGATTTCGTCACCGCTCCCGAGCTGACGCCGCTATTCGGCCAGACGCTGGCGACACAGGTCGGGCAGATCATGGCGGCGTCAAAACCCGTGGTGCTGGAAGTGGGCGCCGGCAGTGGCCGCCTAGCCGCAGATATGCTGCCGGCCCTAGCGGCGACGGGCCAGTTGCCAGAACGTTACCTGATCCTGGAGCTATCCGGGGAACTGCGCGCTCGTCAGTGCGACACCTTGCTGGCGGCTATACCCGGACTCACTGATCGCGTCGAATGGCTCGATTGTCTGCCGGAGCAGTTTTCCGGCTGCGTACTGGCTAACGAACTGCTGGACGCCATGCCGGTTCATACAGTGGCATGGCGGGAAAGCGGCCTGATGGAACGCGGTGTGGTGCTACAGGGCGGACGCTTCGCCTGGGCCGACCGACCGGCGCCGGCCATCCTGGCCAGTGCGGCGGCAGCGTTGCCGGTATCGGCCCCTTTCGAGAGCGAAATTGGCATGGCGGCAAGCAGCTGGGTCGCTGAATGGGGCCGACGCCTGACCACCGGGGCGCTGCTGCTGATCGATTATGGCCTGCCGCGCCACGAGTACTACCATCCCGGCCGCGACCGCGGCACCCTGCGCTGCCATTACCGACATCGTGCCCACGACGATCCATTCTGGTGGCCGGGCCTTTCCGACATCACGACCCACGTCGATTTCACAGTCATCGCCGAAGCAGGCCACAGCGCAGGCCTGGAGATACTTGGATATACGAATCAAGCGAGTTTTTTGATCAATTGCGGCTTGGGCGAGCACCTGGCCTTGCGCCGCGAACAGGACGAAACATCGGCGTTACGCGCCGCCGGCGCCGTTCAGATGCTGATCTCGCCCAACGAGATGGGCGAACTGTTCAAAGTGATCGCGCTGGGTCGAGGCATGGCGACGCCTCTGTCGGGCTTCGCCCGCGGCGATCGCATACACTCGTTATAAAAATAGGAATAAGGCCGCGCCGGAATGGCGCGGCTCGCGCAGCTGGAAATTATTCCTGGCTGCGGTAAACGTTGTTCAGGAAAGACTCGGCCTCGGTTTCGGCCGGCGCGGGATCGTGGTGCACCACCGGCTGCAAACCAAGTTGCAGTGCGGGCTGTAGCCACTCGGCGTTCAGCACCTCATCCTCGAAGGAGCCGAACTCCGGCTCGATCCTTTCCTCGATTTTTCCTGTCGTCATGTCCATCACCACTATCATGTCCGGCCTCCATTGGGAAAAGTGAGCCGACGTACCAACTATAACGGCGAACCGGTTCGGTTGTTGACTAATTAAGTGGGTCCGAATGGACTAATTCAAGTGTCTCTTCGCCACCACGGCGCCACTTTGACCAGTAACAGCATGCCGGGAATTGCCAGGACAACGCAGAGGAGGAAGAAGGCAAACCAGCCCATGTGCTCGACCAGAAAGCCAGCACCGGAATTGATCACGGTGCGCGGCAGGGCAGCAAGGCTGGTGAAGAGCGCCAGCTGGGTCGCTGTATAGAGTGGGTTGGTGGCACGGGCTATGAAGGCGACGAAGGCGGCTGTGCCGAGGCCGACACCCAGCGCCTCGAAGCCGATCACCAAGGCCAGTTGCGTCAGTTGCGCCGCGCCGACAGTCTGATTCGGGCCGAGCCAGGCCAGCCAGGCGAAGCCGAAAATCGATACCAATTGGACGACGCCGAACAGCCAGAGCGCACGGTTGATGCCGAGCTTGACCATCCAGAGACCGCCGAGCAGGCCGCCGATGACGGCCGGCCACAGCCCGGCATGTTTCGCCACCAGGCCGATCTCCGACTTGGCGAAGCCCATGCTGAGGTAGAAGGGTGTAGCCAGCGCCGTGCACAAAGAATCGCCCAGCTTGTAGAAGAAAATGAATGCAAGTACCAGCGCTGCCTGGCGCCAGCCGGCGCGGTTGAGGAATTCGCGGAACGGCTCGACAACCGCCTCGCGCAACGTCTTCGGCGTGCCGCCACCACTGACTTTCTCCGTCACCAGCAGCGTCATGAACAACCCCGGCAGCATGAACAGCGCGGTCACCGCGAATACATCGCCCCAAGGCAGATGGTCGGCCAGGATCAGCGACAGTGACCCCGGCACCAGGCCGGCGATGCGGTAGGCATTCACGTGCACGGAGTTGCCCAAGCCGAGTTCGCGGTCGGGCAGCAGTTCGCGCCGGTAGGCGTCGAGGGCAATATCCTGTGTCGCCGAAATGAAGGCCAGCAGCGCGGCAAGTACGACGATCAGTTGGAGATCGACCTTCGGCGAGAACAACCCTAGCGCAGCGATGGTCGCCAGCAGCAGGATCTGCGTCACCGCCATCCAGCCTCGCCGCCGGCCCAGCCAGGGCAGCGCGTAGCGGTCGAGCAGCGGCGACCATAGGAACTTCCAGGTGTAGGGAAGTTGGATCAGGGTAAACAGGCCGATGGCCTTCAGACTGATGCCCTCGGTGTAAAGCCACGCGGGCAGCAGGTTGAGCAACAGGTACAGCGGCAGCCCGGAAGAAAAACCCGTGAAAATGCAGATCAGCATCCGCCGGTTGAACAGCGCCTCCCGCCAGGCCGATTGCGGCATCAGGAGAACAGCCCGTGCAGCATCTTGGCCAGCAGCAGCAGCAGCAGGCCCGCAAAGATCTTCTTCACCGTCGCCACCGGCAGGCTGTGGGCGACCTTGGCGCCGAAAGGCGCCACCAGCATCGAGACAATTACCGTCGCCGCCAGCGCCGGCAGGAATATGAAGCCGAAGCTGCCCTCCGGCAAGTTCGTGGCGCCGTAGCCGGAAATCATGTAGCCGATGGTGCCGGCCAGCGCGATCGGAAAACCGATCGCTGCCGAAGTGCCAATGGCATGATGCACCTTGACGTTGCACCAAGTCATGAAGGGTACCGATAGCGAACCGCCGCCAATGGCCACCAGCGCCGAAGTTCCGCCGATGAAGGCTCCGACCCCGAACATGCCGCCCGGACCGGGCAACTGTCGCGAGGGTTTGGGCTTGATGTTGAGAATCATCTGCACAGCGACGTAGCCGATGAAGATGGCGAAGAAGATGGCCAGTGGTTTGGTCGGCACGCGACCGGCAATCTGCGCGCCAAGCAGCGTACCGACGACGATGCCGGGGGCGATGCTCCGCACGATCGGCCAGATCACGGCGCCGTGCCGGTGATGCGCCCGCAAGCTGGAAATCGAGGTGAAGACGATGGTCGCCATCGACGTGCCGAGGGCGAGATGCATGAGGTGCGTGTCAGGGAAACCCTGCGCCGCGAACATTAGCGCCAGCACCGGCACCATGATGGCGCCACCGCCAACGCCGAGCAGGCCGGCGAAGAAGCCTGCCACCGCGCCAAGTACCAGGTAGCCGACGAACCACTCATTCATTTCAGCAACCTCTTGGTGATGAATTCCCACTCTGCCGGATCGACGGGCGTGATCGACAGCCGGTTGCCGCGCTGGAGCACGCGCATGTGGGCAAGTTCCGGATGGGCACGCAGTTCGGTCAGGCCGATCAGGCGCGTCTTCTTCGTCACCCGCACATCGACATTGACCCAGCGAGGGTTTGCTGGCGTCGACTTGGGATCGAAATAGGGACCCTTCGGGTCGAACTGGGTGCGGTCGGGATAGGCAAGCTTCGCCACTTCAGCCAGTCCGGCGACACCCGGCTCGGCGCAGCTCGAATGGTAGAACAGCACCTTGTCGCCGACTTTCATCTGGTCGCGCATGAAATTGCGCGCCTGGTAGTTGCGTACCCCCCACCAGTCGACCGTCCGGTTCGGCATCGCCAGCACGTCGTCGATACCGACAACGCCGGGTTCGGTCTTCATCAGCCAGTAGCGCATGTTCCCTTCCGCCAAGAAAAAAGAGCACGGATCACTCCGTGCTCTCGATCAAGTTCCCCGCGAATGCCGCTAGGCTGGCATCCCGAACCTGGGTTCAGGAGGGTCACGTCCCTGCCGCATCAGGTGCGTTCAACGAGGAACGCTCACAACAGCGGCGTCTATGGTCGGCAACCGTGTCGAGCAGACATTGGTTCAAGGAATTTACAGCCTTGGCGAGCACCGCAGGGAAACTCGCGGGCGCGGCCTTAGAACAGCTTTTCCTGAGGAGCCAGGGCAGCATCCAGACGCGCCTCCATGGCGGCGATTCTACGCTTGGCTTCTTTCGCGTCAATCGAGCTCGCCGGTTCTTTGAGATTGATCAACTCGTGGGCGAGATTGAGCGCCGTCATGACAGCGAGGCGCTCGCCGGTGCTCTTCGTCTGCTTGGCGATCTCGCCCATTTTCCATTCAAGGAAAGCCACCACGGCGAGGAGATCATCCTTCTCCTCCGGCCTGCAGGCAACGCGGAATTCCTTGCCGCGCAGGGTGATGTCGAGGGTGTTGGCGGCACTCATTCGGCGGGCAGCCTCTCCATCATCACCTCCAGCCGCTCACGCGCCGTCGTCATGCGTTCGGCGAGGTTCTGCTTGTCGTGCTCCAGGTCGGCAAGGCGCTCACGCAGGGCATGGTTCTCGTCGCGCAACTGCTGGCAGAAGGCGGTGACCTGCTCAATCTTGGCTTCGAGGGAAGAGAGGTTGATGTCCATCGCCGGCAAGTTTCGTTGAAAAATCCTGCTTGGTCAAGTAATAAGCGTTGATATTGAAGGTTATGCCACACGTGTAGTAGGCGTACTCACGGAGACTGTCCTGACCCGAATGCTAGAATGGCCTTTGTTCGCGGTGCCCGTGTGCCTTTCGGCGTGCGGGTGAAACGGGAAACAGGTGAGCTGCAAAGCAATGCCTGTGCTGCCCCCGCAACGGTAAGGAAGTGCGAGCGCGTCACGACGCCACTGGGAGAATCCCGGGAAGGCGATGCGTTAAGACTCCCGAGCCCGGAGACCGGCCACGGACAAAAGAACGGAATCGTCGCGGGGAGCGATGGCCGGCAGCCCATGCCCGCCCGATCGCCCATCCCTCCCGGTTCCACAGTCCAACCAGCCGGCCAGCGGGGACGCGAGCCGGCTCTCGGGAGTCATCCATGCAGCGCCGTTTCGTCGCCCCGGCCGTCCTTGCGGCCGCCCTCGTTCACCCGTTTTCCACCAACGCCCAAAGCACCGATGAGGCAACCATTGTCGTCACCGGCAGCCGCTTCCTCGACGTCGACCGGAACGCGCCGGCCAACGTCACTACCCTGACCCGAGAGGACATCGCCAGAACGCCGGCCGGCAATCTGCCCGACCTGCTGGCGACGCGCGCCGGCATCGACGTCCGCTCGCTCTACGGCGGCCTGGGCGCCGACGCCTCGGCCAACCTGCGCGGCTTCGGCGAAAACGGCGGCCTGCGAACGCTGATTTTGGTCGACGGCCGCCGGCTCGACAGCCTGGAATTCATCTCCGCCAACTGGCTCAGCATTCCGCTCGAAAGCATCGAGCGCATCGAAATCGTCCGCGGCAGCGGCGCCGTCCTCTACGGCGACCAGGCCGTGGCCGGCGTCATCAACATCATCACCAGCCGTGGCCGCGAGGACTCGGCCCAAGTGTCCGCCACGGCCGGCAGTTTCGGCTACGGCAAGCTGGCCGGCAGCATCTCCAGGACCGTCGGCGCTCATCATGTTGCCCTCGATATCGAGCACGTCGAGAGCGACGAATACCGGCGCAACAATGCCCATCGATCCACCGCGGCATCCGGCAGAGTCTCCCACGACATCGCCGGCGGCGAAGTCTTTGCCGAAGCTGGCGCCAGTTCGCTCCTCTATGGCCTGCCCGGCACGGTCACCGCCAGCCAGTTCGACAACGACCCGCGCGCATCCGAAACCACCGACAGCTGGTTCAAGCGCGAGAACCAGTTCCTGCGTCCCGGTGTCCGCCTGCAACTGGCCCCTGGCATGGAAGCCGCTGCCGAGCTCTCCCTCGACGAATCTCACAACCAGTCCTGGATTTCCAACTGGTTCCCCCCATCCTATCGGGACGTGACAGTCCGCAATGTTTCGCTCGCGCCGCGACTGCGCTGGGCGCATGGCTTGAGCGGCATGAGCAGCACGACCGTGGTCGGCTTCGACTGGTCCGACGCCCGCCTCGAACAGGATCACTACACCAGCCTGAACGGCGCCAGGACCAACACCGTCGCACTTGATCGCAGCGGCGGCGGCTTCTATGTCCGCAACACGACACGGCCGATGGAGCTCGTCACCGTAACGATCGGCGCTCGCGAACAGCGCTACTCGAGCCGCGCCACCGACACCTTGCTGACGTCGGTGTCGGACAGCACGAGCGCCAAGACGGCGACTGAACTCGGCCTAATCTGGCAGGCGGCGCCGGCCTGGAAGCTGTTCGCCAAGGCCAGCTCAACCTTCCGCTACCCGGTGCTCGACGAGCTGACCACCTTCGGCGGCTTCGCCCTTCCTGCACCCAAGCCGGAAAGCGGCAAGGGCACGGATGTCGGCGCTGAATGGCGCGCCGGTGGCCACAGCATCCAGGCGACTTTCTACGAACTGAAGATGACCGACGAAATCGCCTGGAACAACTCCACCTTCCAGAACGAGAACCTGCAGAAGACGCACCATCGCGGCGTCGAGATCGACAGCCGCTGGCGCCTTACCCGCGACTGGCGCTTTAACCTGTCGTGGAACGGCAAGACAGCGGAATTCAGCGAAGGTGCCAACAGCGGCAAGACCATTCCGCTGGTTCCCACGCAGCGCTGGACGGCCATGCTGAGCTGGGACGGCGGCAAGGTTGGGACTCATTCCCTGCTCACCAATCACGTCGGTAGCCGCTACTTCGGCGGCGACGAGGCCAACGCCCTGGCGCAACTGCCAGCCTACACAACGCTCGACTGGCAGTCGAACTGGAAGGTGGCAACGTGGGATGTCGGCCTGCGCATCGCCAACCTCACCAATCGCAAGTACGCCAGCCTTGGCTTCGATTATGGCTTCGGTGCCTCCTACTATCCGGCCAACCCGCGTGCCGGCTACGTGACGGCGCGCCACCAGTTCTGACTTTCATGCCCTCCCGCCGCCGCGCCCTGCTCGTCCTGCTCGCCCTGATGGCGCTGGCGGCGGCGAGCCTCGGACTGGCACTGGCGGTGGGCAGCGTAGCGCTGGATTTCTCGGACGAACTCTCCCGCCAGGTGCTGTTCGACCTGCGCCTGCCGCGCGCACTGGCGGCCTTCGCCTGCGGCGGCCTGCTGGCGCTGGCCGGCGCGCTGATGCAGGTACTGCTGCGCAATCCGCTCGCCGACCCCTATGTGCTGGGCGTTTCCGGCGGTGCCTCGGTCGGCGCGCTGCTGGCCATGCTGTTGGGGCTGCCGCTGCTGCTCGTGAACAGCGGCGCCTTCGCCGGCGCGCTGGCCGCCATGCTGCTGGTGTTCGGCCTCGCCCACGGCGACGGCAGCTGGACGCAGACGCGCCTGCTGCTCACCGGCGTGGTGGTGGCGGCCGGCTGCGGCGCCGTGGTGGCACTGATCCTGACGCTGGCGCCCGAGCAGAAGATCCAGGGCATGCTGTTCTGGCTGATGGGCGATCTTTCGCAGGCCGGGCAAGCGATCAATCCGTTCATGTTGCTCGGCGTACTGGCTGCGGCGCTGGTGGTGGCGTTGCCCTTTGCGCGCGAACTCAATCTGCTGGCACGCGGCTTCGATGCGGCGCTGGCGCTGGGCGTCGCCGTGCCGCTCCTGCGCCGTGTGATCTACATCGTCGCCTCGCTGGCCACCGCCGTCGCCGTCACCACGGCCGGCTCGATCGGCTTCGTCGGCCTGATCGTGCCGCATCTGGTACGACTCGCCGTCGGCAACGACCAGCGCCTGCTGCTGCCCGCCTCGGTGCTGGCCGGTGGCAGCCTGCTGGTACTGGCCGACACGCTGGCGCGCACCGTCGCCGCACCGGTCCAGTTGCCCGTCGGCGTACTCACCGCATTGATCGGCGTGCCGGTCTTCCTATATTTACTGGGCCGCCGATGATTCTCGAAGCCCGCCATCTCGCCGTCAGCATCGGCCCGCACCAGGTTTGCCATGAGCTCGACCTCGCGCTCTCGGCCGGCGAGCGGCTAGCGATCCTCGGCAAGAACGGTGCGGGCAAGTCGACGCTGCTCGCCACACTCGCGGGGCTGCGGCCTGCCGACAGCGGCGAGGTGCGCGTCGACGGCCAGACCTACACCGATCTTGGCCTGCGCGCCGCGGCGCGAACTCGGGGCTGGCTCAGCCAGGACCGCAACGACCCCTTCGCCAGCACCGTGCTCGAAGCCGTGCTCACCGGCCGCCATCCACACCTGTCGCGCTGGTCGTGGGAGTCGCTGTCCGACGCCCGCATCGCCCGCGCCGCGCTGGCCGACATGGACCTCGCCGACCTGGAACAGCGCGAAGTGCAGACGCTCTCGGGCGGCGAGCGCCAGCGCGTCGCCATCGCCGCCCTGCTCGCCCAGCAGACGCGCCTGTGCCTGCTCGACGAACCGCTGGCGCACCTCGACCTCAACCACCAGATCGCCACGCTCGAATTGCTTTCGCAACGCGCCCGGCACGACGGGGTCGCCTGCGCCATGGTGCTGCACGATCCCAACTTCGCACTGCGCTTCTGCGACCGCGCACTGCTATTGTTCGGTGACGGCACGCATCTCGCCGGCCCGGTCGCCGACGTGCTAGACGAAGCCAGCCTGACGCGCCTTTACGGCCACCCGATGCGGCGTGTCGCCACGACTGACTTTGTGCTTCCCGTCTTTGTCGCAGAATAGGACCGGATCGTTCCGCGTTCATGAAAGGAAACAGCATGGCCCTCACCCGTTCGCTCCCGCTCCTTGCCACCGGGGTCGTCGCCTGCTCTACCGCATTGGCCGAGGGCTACACCGGCGACCTCGGCCTGGGTGTCTTCAGCCGCCAGGGAATCTACCGGGGCGAATCGACCCGGACCGACGTGCTGCCCTACGTCTACGGCCAGTGGGGCCGACTGTTCGGCCGGATCGACACCTTCGGCGTCCAGGCGCTGCCGGTCGGTCACGGTTTCCTGGAAGTCAGCACGCGCATCGTTCAGGACGGGATGAACGGCGACAGCCTGAAGAATGCCGGCGTGCGCAACCGGAAGAATTCGCAGCTTCTCGGACTCAGCACCTTCCAAACCACACCCATCGGCGCGGTGTCGCTTTCGCTGATGCAGGACGTCGGCAACTCGAAGGGCCAGTTCGCCGATGCCAGCTGGATCGGCGTGTTCAAACCAACGTCCTGGCTCTCAATCTATCCCGAACTGGGCGTCGAGGTGTTGTCCGGTAAGTACACTGATTACCACTACGGGGTGAATGCCGGCGAGGGCGGCTACATGGCCTACAGAGCACATGCGGCGGTGAACCCCTACGCCGCCATCCATACTAGCTCGCCGCTCGCCCCGAAATGGAACCTCGCCTTCACGCTGCGCCACAAGTGGCTGAGCAAGGAAATCAGCGACAGCCCCATCGTCGTCGACGCATCGAGCCGCTGGAATGGCTACGTAGCGGTGAGCTACCAGTTCGAGTGAGCACATCGTGAGCGACGCCGAGCACGTCATCGCCGACGCCATCGCCGCCCACGGCGGCGAAGCACTCTGGCGCGGCCTCGCGTCCATCGAGGCCGTACTGTCGGTCGATGGCTTCCTGTTCGCCACCAAGCACGTCAAGCCATTGCGGCATCAGCGCGTTTCGGCCTCGACCACCGAGCCGCGCTTCACGTTCTTTGACTGGCCGCAGCCGGGCCGGCGCGGCGAATGGCTCGGCGAGGAGGAAGTGCGCATCGTCGCCGACGACGGCACCGTCGTCGCGCAGCGCCGGCAGCCGCGCGCCGCCTTTCGCGGCCTGCGCCGCGAACTGTGGTGGGACGACCTCGACTTCCTGTTCTTCGCGGGCTACGCCACCTGGAATTACCTGACCACGCCCTTCCTCTTCCTGTGGCCCGGCTTCCGGTTCGAGATACTGCCGTCCGCGCGAGGCGGCGCCGTCCGCCTCGCTGCCACCTTCCCGCCGAACGTGCCGAGCCATTGCCATGAGCAGGTCTTCCACTTCGCACCGAGGGGCGAACTGCTGCGCCTCGATTACACCGCCGAAGTCGTCGGCGGCTGGGCGCATGCCGCGCATCTATGCACCGATTACCGCGACTTCGACGGCCTGCGCGCGCCAACCACCCGGCGAGTCCGCCCACTCTTCCATCTCACGAACCCGCTGCCCTTCCCCACCCTCGTCGCCATCGACGTGCATGAGCTGAGGCCGGTCGCGACGGCAAGCTGCCGCCGCTGATAAAGTCAGCCGTGGCGACACGCCAGTGACCTGACCGCAAACCCGCATTGCGACTGGCCTGAATGATTTTGTTGCACTGCAACATAACTCCTACTATACTGGGTACCGTCCGTCCCTTGCTAACCCACATAAAGGAGCACGCCATGTCCATCAATCTCGAGCAATTCGCCGCCTCCAACAAGGCTACCGTCGATTCCCTGCTGGCCGTGGCGAACACCGCCCTGGCCACCGCCGAGCGCATCGCCGCCCTGAACTTGGGCGCTGCGCGTACCGCGCTGGAAGACTCCGCCTCCGCCACCAAAGCAGCGCTCGCGGTGAAGAACCCCAACGAAGCCGCTGCCCTGCAATCCTCGATGGTGCAGCCGGCGGTCGAGAAGGCTGTCAGCTACTCCCGTTCGCTGTACGAGATCTCCAGCGAATCGCAGCAGCAACTGGCCAAGATGGTCGAAGCGCAGTTTGCCGATTTCCAGAAGCAG
>DASRXN010000111.1:0-3612 GCA_035654135.1 Rhodocyclaceae bacterium
TGATCGCCGACCTGCTGCCTCCCGGCGTGCTCAATATCGTCAACGGCTACGGCCGCGAAGCCGGCATGCCGCTGGCCACCAGCAAGCGCATCGCCAAGATCGCCTTTACCGGCTCCACCACCACCGGCCGCGTCATCGCCCAGGCCGCCGCCAACAACCTGATCCCGGCGACGCTGGAACTGGGCGGCAAGTCGCCCAACATCTTCTTCGCCGACGTGATGGACAAGGACGACGGCTTCCTCGACAAGGCCATCGAAGGCCTGGTGCTGTTCGCCTTCAACCAGGGCGAAGTCTGCACCTGTCCCAGCCGCGCGCTGATCCAGGAATCCATCTACGACAAGTTCATGGAGCGTTGCCTGAAGCGCGTCGCCGCCATCAAGCAGGGCAACCCGCTCGACACCGAGACCATGATGGGCGCGCAGGCCTCGAAGGAGCAGATGGCCAAGATCGAGTCCTACCTCAAGCTGGGCGTCGAGGAAGGCGCCAAGGTGCTGATCGGCGGCGACCGCGCCAATCTAGGCGGCGAACTGGCGGGCGGCTATTACGTGCAGCCGACGCTGTTCAAGGGCCACAACAAGATGCGCATCTTCCAGGAGGAAATCTTCGGCCCGGTGCTGGCCGTGACCACCTTCAAGGACGAGCCCGAAGCGCTGGCCATCGCCAACGACTCGCTCTACGGCCTCGGCGCCGGTGTCTGGAGCCGCAACGGCAACGTCGCCTACCGCATGGGCCGCGCCATCCAGGCCGGCCGCGTCTGGACCAACTGCTACCACGCCTACCCGGCCCACGCCGCCTTCGGCGGCTACAAGGAGTCGGGTATCGGCCGCGAGACGCACAAGGTCATGCTCGACCACTACCAGCAGACCAAGAACCTGCTGGTCAGCTACGCCGAGCAGAAGCTGGGCTTCTTCTAACCGGAAGCGCCGGAGCGGGAAACCGCTCCGGCATACCCTCATGGTCGAAAAAGTCATTGCCACCCCAGCCGCGCTGGAACTCATCGAGTTCCTGAAAGCGAAATACGGCGAACTGATGTTCCACCAGTCGGGCGGCTGCTGCGACAACAGCGCCGCCAACTGCTTCCTGCCCACCGACCTGACCATCGGCCCCGGTGACGAGTACCTCGGCGACATCGGCGGCGTACCGTTCTACATGAGCAAGTCGCAGTACGAATACTGGAAGCACACGCAACTCATCATCGACGTCATCGACACCCACGGCGGCGGCACCTTCTCGCTCGAAGGCCCGGAGGGGAAATCCTTCCTGACTCGCTCACGGTTGTTCACCGACGAAGAATGGGCGGCGCTGACGAAGGGATAATGCGAACGCGGCAGAGCCTCTGTATGATGTTGCCTGCGACGCAACCGCCCCGGGGAACGCGATGGACATCGAAGGCCTGTCGAAGGAACAACGCATCCTGCGCGTTCTGCGCAAGGTGCTCGGCAACATCGTCAAAGACACCACCCCGGCGCGCGGCATGCCGCACCCGCTGCAGGAAAGCACGATCCGCGACATCCGGGAGCTTTTCGGCCTGATCGCCGAACGGGAAGCGGAACTGGCCAGGGAAGCCGGCCTCGGCCGCAATGAAAGGCCGCAATTCACGGACGACCCACGCAAAACCAACGTCGTCAATATCCACAAGCCGCCCAAGAAGCCGAACTGAGCTCGCCCGAACCGGGGTTGGGGAAAGACTGAGCCAAGACACGAGTCGATTCCATGCTTCAACTGATTGAGCACATCGTCCGCACTTCGGCCCAGCGGGATCGCACGGATATCAATGAAGCCCTGGTCTTCGCCATGGTGGATTTGTTTCATCCGCGGGCACTGACCATCTACCGCGCCTTTCCCAGATCCAGGCAGACGATCGTCTTCGACTGTGCCGGAGTCGGCCCGGAAGGGTCTTATGTGCGCAACGCCTATCTGCCGGATGCGCAGCATTGCCGCCCCATCGAGGCTGACCCCTTGCTGCAACGCGGCGAAAGAGAGCTTGCCGCGGTGTTCGAGTTTCTGGCGGATGGCAGCAGTCGCCTGGTGTTCCCGATTGCATTGATGGACCGCCTGCTGTACCTGATCGACATCACGGTTACAGATGAGTTGTCACCGAAGCAACGCACGGTGCTCATGGGGCTGGTTCAGTATTTCGGCAACCATATCGCCCTCCTCGATTATGGCGAATCCGACACCCTGACCGGATTGCCCAATCGCAAGACCTTCGACAAGCACCTGTTCGAGGTGCTCGGTCAGGCTGCCGTGGACGAACAGCAGAAGGAGACTCACGCCACCAGCACGCCGCGCCGGCGCCAGGGCAGCCGTGATGGCCGGCACTGGCTGGCAGTCTGCGACATCGATCATTTCAAGTCGGTCAACGACATCCACGGCCACCTGATTGGCGACGAGGTCCTGGTCATGTTCGCCCAACTGATGCGCAACACGTTCCGCTATCAGGACCAGATCTACCGCTTTGGCGGCGAGGAATTCGTCGCCGTGCTCCAGCCCACCAGCCAGCAGAACGTTCAACGAGCCTTCGACCGCTTCCGCCAAGCCGTCGAGAACCACGTCTTCAGCCGGGTTGGTCGCATTTCCGTCAGCATTGGTTACAGCCAGGTGCTGGCCAACGATACCCCGCCGGATGTCATCGAGCGGGCCGACGAGGCGCTCTATTACGTCAAGCAGCATGGTCGCAACGGCGTTGCCGGATACGACGAGTTGATCGAGTCCGGCAAGCTCGCCTCGAAGTCATCCCGCACCGGCGCAATGGAAATATTCTGAGTCACGGTGCGCGACCCGCTCGAGCTGGGAACTATTGGAAACATCGTCAGGTCTAGACGGCATAAGCACATTACATAACGCGGGGGGATAGCTGCTGAGGAGGCGACAGTGGAAGCTGGGCAGCAGGCGCCATGGGTGCGCATCCATCCGGCGGTGGTGCGGGTGACGCATTGGCTCAATGCGCTTGCCATCCTGATCATGGCGACAAGTGGCTGGCGCATCTATAACGCCTCCCCGCTCTTCTCCTTCAGATTTCCATCCGACCTTACCCTGGGTGGCTGGCTGGGCGGCGCGCTGCAATGGCACTTCGCCGCCATGTGGCTGCTCGCTGCGAATGGCCTGACCTATCTCGCCTACGGGATTCTTTTCGGTCACTTCCGGCGCAAGCTGTGGCCCATCGCGCCAGGCGCAGTCATCGCCGACATTCTGGCTGCGCTCCGGGGTCGCCTCGCTCACCGCGACCTGTCCGTCTACAACGCAGCCCAGCGCGCCGCCTATGCCGCCGTGATACTGACCATCATCGTGCTGGTGCTGTCCGGCCTGGCCGTCTGGAAGCCGGTGCAGTTGCAGGGACTGGCAGCATTGATGGGCGGCTATGAAGGCGCGCGGGTGGTGCACTTCGTCGCCATGGCGCTCACGGTCTTCATCGTCATCGTCCATGTCGTGATGGTGGCCCTGGTCCCGAAGACCTTCCCCAGCATGTTCACCGGCCGCATCAGGAGCCCGCGATGAAAAGGATGGGGCAAAGCTTTGTCGAGTATCGCAGCCGCGAAATCGAGAGCATCGAGCGCCGCCTTTTCCTGCGCCAGAGCCTTTCGCTCGGGGCCTTGTCGCTGCTCTCGGGTT
>DASRXN010000112.1:0-4352 GCA_035654135.1 Rhodocyclaceae bacterium
ACGACGAGATCCTGCAGACCATGCGCGACCTGCGCGCCCACGACGTCGAAATGCTCACCATCGGCCAGTACCTCGCGCCCTCCGGCCACCACCTGCCGGTGCTGCGCTACGTGCACCCCGACATCTTCGCCATGTACGCCCTCGCCGCCGAAGGCCTCGGCTTCACCAACACCGCCAGCGCCCCGCTGGTGCGCTCAAGCTACCACGCCGACCAGCAGGCGCACGGCGCGGGCGTAGCGTAGGACAGCGCGATGGCCAAGCAGGCAAGTCCAGGCATCATCGAGAATATCCGACAGTACAACGCCGGGCGTGACCCGGAGCGGCTGGCGATGAAGTTCGCCAAGATGCGGGAAAGCCCCTTCGTCTTTCTGCGCGGAGCTTGTCACCTGTTCTACGACGCCTTGCCGGACGACCCGGTACTGAGCAAGGCGCCGCTGGCGTGGTGCTGCGGCGACCTGCACTTCGAGAATTTCGGCAGCTACAAGGCGGACAATCGCCTGGTCTATTTCGACATCAACGATTACGACGAGGGTGCCTTGGCGCCCTGCACCTGGGACATCGTGCGGCTGCTTACCAGCATCCGTTGTGGCGCCGACGCCTTGTGCGCAACGCCGGCCGAAGCCCTCGCGGTCAGCCGCGATTGCCTGTCCGGTTACCGCGAGGCGCTGATTCGGGGCAAGCCGCTTTGGGTCGAGTGCGAGACCTCTACCGGCCTCATCCATGATCTGCTCGTGGATCTTCAGGAACGAATACGCGCCGACTTTCTCGACCGTAGAACCATACGCAAGAACGGGCAGCGCCGCCTCAAGGTCGACGGCATCAAGGCGCTACCGGCAAGCGATGCCGAACAGAATGCCGTCAGGGAATTCATGGCGCATTTCGCGGCGGACCAGCCCAATCCACGCTTTTTCAAAGTGATCGACATTGCGCGTCGTATCGCCGGCACAGGCAGTCTCGGCATTTCCCGTTTCGTCATCCTGATCGAAGGCAAGGGATCGCCCGATGGCAATTATCTGCTCGACCTCAAGGAAGCCAGGCCGTCGGCGCTGTCCGCGCACCTGAAGCGGCTTGGGCTAGTGCAGCCAGCGTGGCCGGACGAAGCCCAACGGGTGGTTGCCGTGCAAAAACGGATGCAGGTGGTCGATCACGCCTTTCTGTTTCCTGTTGTATTTAGCGGCGCACCGAGCGTACTGAAGGGCCTGCAGCCTGCCGAGGACCGCGTCGCCATCGGCGACTGGGGCAAGAAACTCGACCGGCTGCGTGAGGTCGTCGGCACCATGGGGCAGGTACTCGCCTGGGATCAATTGCGTGCCTCCGGCCGCAACGGCGCCGCGAATGCCGACCAGCTGATCAAGTTTGCGCAAGGCGAAACCTGGATGCAGGTTATCCAGGATGCCGCCGACACGATGGCGAAGGTGACGCAGCAGCAGTGGGCGGCTTTCAAGGAATAGCAGGCTGCCATTTCGCAAGGCACGGCGGGTGTCGCATGACCGGTTGGCCAGCTAGAAGACCAGCGTCTTCCAGTCCGGGGCGAGAGTCCGGGCCACAAATGCCGAGGCGCCGGCCTCACCCGAGACCTCGGCAATCATCGCCTTGCCCGCCGCGACATGCCGGCCGGCGGCCATCGAGCAGCAAAGGAAGCGGACGCCGAGATTTGCCGCCTCGCGCATGAATGAATACACCGGCTTGCCGCCGCCGGTGATGGCGTTCGCGGCGACGCCTTCGACCAGCAGTGCGGCAGCGGGCCCGGCGAAATGAATCTCCACCTCGCAGTCGAGGGCGGCGGCGGCGGCCGCATAGACGAAGGGCGCCGCGCAAAGATCGGGCGCATCGGCCGAGATCGACCAGGCCAGCAAAGCGAGTTTTTCCGTCATGGGACCAACTCCACTATCGCACCGGGATTCATGGCACGGACGTGCGCCGCGTAGGTTGCCGCGTCGACGAGGTCGGGACTTTCCCCATCCCATGCCAGCGGCCGGCCGCGCACCATCCAGCCGGCGCCGTAGGGGGCGTCGTTGATGAGCTGGGGACGTTCCTCGGCCGCTTCGTTGGTCTCGTCGAGCACCAGGGAAACCGGCGAATGCACGGCAACCACCGTCTTCGAGCTTTCCACCGTGCCAAGCCCGCGGCCGCACGCCACCTCGGCGCCCCGGGGCTTCGCCGTGAAGGCGATCGCCTTGCCGGCGAGAAAAACACCGAAGGCGGTGGCACCGACCACCACCGACGCGCCGTCACGCTGCACCCACATGTCGTGGCGCGTGTCGTAAAGGCGATCGGCGGGGATCGTGCCGAAGAAAACCTCTATCGCCATCAGCGCAGGCGTATCGTGCCGCAGGCGATGCGCTTGCCCGAGTTGCCGGCGGGCTGCGACTTGTAGTCGTCGGGATCGGCGTGGATGACGACGCTGCGGCCGATGATGCCCGCCGGGCCCTCGGTCACCGACATCTGCGACACTTCGGCGGCGAAGGTGGCATTGCCGGCAGCGTCGGCGACCAGGTTCATCATGTCGCCGGCGTGCTCGCCGTGCGGCCTGGCGGCCGGGTTGAAGTGGCCCTTGGCGCTGCTGGCATCGGCGGCGCTGCAATCGCCGGATTCATGGACGTGGAAACCGTGCTCGCCCGGCGTCAGGCCGCTGACGCGCGCCGCGATGCGCACCTTGTCTCCGACCGGCGTAAAGCTCACGGTGCCGGCAACTGTGCTGCCGGAACGCGCTTCCAGCTTCGCCTCGGCGACCGGCACGGACGTCGGAGTCGTGGCACAGGCGGCAAGCAGAGCCGTGGCGGAAAGTGTCAGCAGGATATTGTCTATTGTCATGGTCATCTCCTTCGGGGTTGAAAAACTGGCGGAAGAGAGCGGGAGTCGAACCCACCAGGGACCGCATGGCGACCCCTGCCGGTTTTGAAGACCGGCCGTCCCACCGGGGAACGTTCTCTTCCGTTGTAGAACAACATCATCGGGGCAGCCACTCCGGAATCGTGTCGCGGCCACGCAGCAGATGGTCATCGCGCACGCGGCGAGTGTAGCCGATGCGATCGAAGAACTCGAGAATGTGGATCGCCACCTTGCGGCCGCCGCCGCCACCGTTGTGGATGGCGTCGCGGAAGTCGGCCGCGCGCGCTGCACCATGAACGGAACAAAGCTCGGCAACGATCGTGGCCAATTCGGCCACTGCCGCAGCGGTGAAGTAATGGTCGTGCGCCACCGGATACAGTTCGCCGGCGCGGGCGAGGCGCTTGAACAACTGCCGTACCGTGTCTTCGGGCGTGCCGGTGGCCTTGAAGACGTCGCGCACGCGGGGCGGATTGTAGGGCGTGGCGTCGAGCATCGGCTTCAGGACGTTGAACAGGTCGCGGTCGGCGGTCGAGACGCTGGCGCGGTGCGTCGGCAGATGCAGCCAGGCGCGCGTCTGCGCGAGCTCGCCCTCGGCCATCAGTTCGTCGACCAGTGCATCGAAGGCGGGACGTGCCAGCGTCGCCAGCGTCATGCGGCGCAGGCGTTCGCGCTCCACGCCGGCCAGGTCGGGCGCGCGATCGTGCTCGCGCGCCAGCGCGTCGAGCAGGCGGGCACGCAATGCTAGCCATTGACTCTCCGGGAAACCGGTGTCGCCGATGACGCGCAGCCCGGCGCGCTTCCAGAGGGTCTGCGCGGCCTCGTTGTCGAGGTTCCAGTTGGCGGCGAAGCGTGTGAGATCGATGCCCGCCGGGCTGCGCTCGCCCATCATGGCCAGCGTCACGGCCGGGTCGTCGTCGCGCATGGCGCGTAGCAGGGCAAGCCGTTCGGGCGTGCGCTTGTGGCGCGTCGGCGGGAAGCCGTCAAGCACCCGGCCGCCAGCGACGGTGCGCATCGCGCCGGCATCGCGCAGGATGAAGCGGTCGCCGCGCACGGCGAGCATCTCGCGGTCGAGGATGATCTCGGCCAGCGCCGTGCCGCCGGGGCTGACTTTCTCGCAGTCGAGCAGCGCGACGCGGCCGGTGACGTCGGACGCGGCGAGATGCACGTGCACGGCGTGCCAGTGCTCCAGTTCCGGCTGGTTCGCGGGCACGCGCAACTCGGCATGGAAACGCGTCAGCGGGTGGTGCAGTTCGGGTGCGATGACCCACATGCCGCGCGCGAGGTCCTGCTTCTCGAAGTCGCCGGTCAATGCCAGCGCACAGCGGTCGCCGGCCTGGCCGCATTCCGCCGGCCGGTCCTGCACGTGCAGGCTGCGCACCCGTGCCTTGAATCCCGGCGGTGATATCCACGGCATATCACCGAGGCTGACTCTTCCGGCGTGGACGGTGCCCGTCACAACCGTGCCGACGCCGGAGAGCGTGAACGCGCGGTCGATGGCGAGCCGGAAGCGGCCGGCGGTG
>DASRXN010000113.1:0-18089 GCA_035654135.1 Rhodocyclaceae bacterium
CGCCGAGAGGTTGATGACGCCGTTGATGCCGGCCTTCATGCCCGAGGTGCCGGAGGCTTCGAGCGGATAGACCGGATTGTTGAGCCACACGTCGGCGCCGGAGACGAGCCGGCGCGCCAGGCGCAGGTCGTAGCCTTCGCCCCACCAGCCGTCGAGCACCGACAGGTTGATGACGCCGTTGATCGCGGCCTTCATGCCCGAGGTGCCGGAAGCTTCGAGTGGATAGACCGGATTGTTGAGCCAGACATCGACGCCGGAAACCAGACGGCGGGCCAGACGCAGGTCGTAACCTTCGACCAGCAGGATGTGGCCCATGAATTCGGGCATGGCGGCCACTTCGGCGATGCGCCGGATCAGCGCCTGCCCGGGTTCGTCGGCCGGGTGCGCCTTGCCGGCGAAGACGAACACCACCGGTCGCTGCGGGTCGCTGACGATCTGCTTGAGCCAGGAAAGGTTCTGGAACAGCAGCGTGGCGCGCTTGTAGGTGGCGAAGCGGCGGGCAAAGCCGATGGTCAGGATGTTGGGATTTTCCGGTTCGGCCAGCCGCATGAGGCGATCGACGTGCGCCTCCGAACCGTGGCTGCGCATGTGCTGCTGGCTGATGCGGTGGCGTACCAGGTGGAGCATCTGCGCCTTCATCGACTGGCGCACGCTCCAGTACATGTGGTCGGGGATCTGGTGGATCTCCTGCCAGACCTGGGCATCGGTCAGGCGCTGCGACCAGCCGGGGCCGAGGATGCGGTCGAAGGTTTCGTGCCACATGTCCGACAGGAAGGTGGGCACATGCACACCGTTGGTGACGTGGCCGATCGGGTTCTCCGGCGGGTCGATCTGCGGCCAGAGTTCCGAGCAGATCTGCGACGACACTTCGCCGTGCACCAGGGAGACGCCGTTCTGGTGCCGGGAGCCGCGGATCGCCAGCGCGGTCATGTTGAAGTCGCTGTGTCCTTTCGTCTGGCCTAGCGCCAGCAAGGCGCCGACGTCGCAGCCCAGGTCGGTGCAGCAGCCCTCGAAGTAGCGGCGGATCATGTCTTCGGCGAAATAGTCGTGGCCGGCCGGTACCGCGGTGTGCGTGGTGAATACCGTGTTGCAGGCCACGGCTTCGAGCGCGCTGGCCATGTCCATGCCGCCATGCACGAGCTGGCGCGTGCGCTCGAGAATCAGGAACGCCGCATGCCCCTCGTTGATGTGCCACACGGTCGGCTTGAGACCGATCTCGGTCAGCGCCTGGACGCCGCCCATGCCGAGCACGATCTCCTGCTCGATGCGGGTGACGCGGTCGCCACCATAGAGCTGGTGGGCGATGTTCCGGTCGTGCGGCGAGTTCTCTTCGAGATCGGTATCCAGCAGGTAGAGCGTGATGTGGCCGACCAGCGCCTTCCACACTTTGACCTTCGCTTCGCGCCCGGGCAGCCTGACGGTGACGTGCAGTTCGCTGCCGTCGGCACGCAGCACCGGCTTGATCGGCAGGTCGTCGAAATCCGTGTCGTGGTAGGCCGCATGCTGGCGGCCGTCGGCATCGATGGTCTGGAGAAAATAGCCCTGGCGATAGAGCAGGCCGACGCCGACGAAAGGCAGATTGAGGTCGGACGCCGTCTTGCAGTGGTCGCCGGCCAGGATGCCGAGGCCGCCGGAGTAGATCGGCAGGCTCTCGTGAAAGCCGAACTCGGCGCAGAAGTAGGCGATCAGGTCGCCTTCGCCCATATGCGGCGCATGTTCGCGCGACGGCGCCGTCAGGTAGCTGTCGTAGGCGGACAGCACCCGCGCCATGGCGCCGAGGAACACCGGATCGGTAGCCGCCTCGTCCAGGCGATGCTGGTCGACCCGTTTGAGGAAGGCCTTGGGGCCATGGCCGACGGCACCCCAGAGCTTGCTGCCCAGGCGCGCGAACAGGGTGCGCGTGGGCCGGTCCCAGCTGTACCAGAGGTTGTTGGCGACTTCGTCCAGCCGAGCCAGTCGCTCGGGAAGTTTCGGATTGACTTCGAGCTGAAAGCGGGTACCTGGCATCGCTGTTCTTTCGTCGTGGTGAGCCTGTGGCTGATTCTACGCCGGGTGCGGACGGGCTTCGAGCGTAATGGCCAGCTCGCGCGGCGTGCCGTCGAGCGGCCAGGAAAATGCCACATCCGCCGCCTGCATGATCTTCTCGAAACCCGCTTCTGATTGCGATACCGTGCGATGCGCCCGCGCCGTCATGGCCAGCGCCTGATCGAGAGCGACCCTGATGCTGCCGCCGAGGACGCCGTCGTCGAGTGTCAGCCGACGCATGCCTGAAAGCTGCAGGCGGTCGCCGAAGCCGCAGGGCACATCGCCGTTTTCCAGCAGGTAACGCCCCAGGTAGCCGTCGCAGCTGGGCATGGCGATGTTGAGGCGAATCTCGATGCGGCCGACGGCGCCGTTGCTGCGGTAGCGAACGACTAGCCGCTCGCCGTCCATGGTGTAGGCCTTGCTGATCGTGCCGGCGCCCAGGGGCGCCGAGAAATCGCCCGCTTCGGTCTCCACGTAGCCGTTCACGGGCCGGGGCGCCCCTTCGGCCGGGTACCAGCAATCGATGAACATGCCGCGCGGGCGGGCATCCGGCTCGGCATCGGCCGGCGAGATCTCGTGGCGGAAGGCGACGCGGTCGTGGGCCGAGGCGATGCCGTCATGCTGGGCCTGGTCGCCGTGCGCCACGTGCAGCTTGTCGTGGTAGCCCTCGTCGTGGCGGCGCAGGGTGTCGCCGAAGTTGTGCGCCAGCGGGTGGCTGGAAAACTCGACCAGCGCGGCGTCGCCATCGGCACGAACGACCGCGAGCAGGCCGCCGCCGCGCAGAAAGACTTCATCGTGGCCATCGCAATCGAGATCGTGGCGCTCGATAGTCAGTGGTGGCGCGACGCCGTCGAGGTTCGCTTCGAGTGCCAGCAGGTTGTGCCAGATCGCCCGGCGCAGGTGCGGCAGGTAGAGGCCGCCGAACAGGCCATGCCAGTAGGCGTCGTTGGCCTGGGCGCGGTGCAACTGCTCCTGCATTCCCGCGGTTCGCTTCTTCGGCGGCAACGCCGCCAGGCGCGCCGAGACGTCGAGCATGCGCTTGTGCATCCAGTTCGATTCCGGGAAGCGCATGAAGAAATTGCGCCACATGCCACCGCGCAGGAAAGCCTTGCGCTGCTCGAAATGGCCTGCCTGCTTCTCCTGCTCCACCAGCGCATGATAGGTGCGCGCGGCCGGGGCCGGCAGCGTCCACTCGTTCATTTCGATGTAGGAGGTGGTGGGCAGATAGACGATGCCGCGTGTAGTTTGGCTGGCGTGAAACTCGGCGTAGGTTGCGGTCTTGATCAGCGGCGAGGCGAGCACGCCTTCGATGAATCGCGTCAGCCAGCCCTGCTCGTAGACCCAGTGATAGGTCTCCGGCCAGATGCCGAACTTCTCGATGTCGTCGAAATAGACGGCGGCGCGATGGCCTTCGCGCGCCAGATGTTCGAGCCAGACCACCGCTGCTTCCGCCGGCGAGAAGGGCAGGCGGTAGCGGGCCTGTTCGGAGATCGGAAACAGGTCGAGTTTGCGGCCGTCTTCCTCGGTGGTGAAGTAGCTGTCGAGGCGTCCGGCCGGTTCGCCGGCGCAGAGAAAATGATAGTCGTCGACGGCCACGTATTCGATGCCGGTGTCCGCAAGCGACGGCACCACGGCCGATTCCCAGACGCGTTCGGTCAGCCAGGCACCTTTCGGCCGCTGGCCGAACCGGCGCTCGATCTTGTCCGAGAGTGTGTTGATCTGGCTGACTCGATCGCGATGCGGAATCGAGGCCAGCACCGGTTCGCAGTCGCCGGAACCGAACCACTCGACCTGACCGCGCCGGGTCATCATCGCCAGTCGTTCCATGTCCTCCGGGTAGCGCTCCTGCAGCCAGTCGAGCAGCCAGCCCGAGAAGTGGACGCTGAAGCGGAAATCCGGATAGCGCTCCAGCGTCTGCAGGAACATCCGGTAGCAGCGGACGTGGGCCTCTTCCATGACGAAGTCGAAGTTGCCGACGGGCTGATGGGCGTGCACGCCGAAGAGGAGGGAAATCGGTTTGGTCATGAGGACTGTTCCTGGGCGCGGCGCATGCTGCCGCCTTCCGCGGAGATGCTGCCACGGGAAATGGGGATATTGAGCTGGGACGGCGGTGTCAGCTTGAGCAGCTGATAGAGATTGGCCAGGTTGCGGCGGTAGAGCTGGTCGAAGCTGGCGACGGCGGCGGCGGGGTTGTAGTCGCCGAACCACCAGAACCAGTCGGAGCTTTCACAGATTGACAACTGGCGTTCCGCCGCGACTGACTCTTCGGCCGTCAGGCGACCGCTCGACTGCACGAGGTCGTAGCTCTGCTTGGCGGCGCAGAGCAGGTCCCAGGCGTGGTTCTTCTCGGCGTCGCCGATCCAGGTGGAGAGCGTGCCGTAGACCCAGCTGCCGGCGACCAGGCTCGGCAGCGTCGCCGCCACTGGTGCCGCCGCTCCCTGCCGAGACAGGATCTCCCGATAGGTGGTGGTGCGGATCTGCGGATGATTTTCCAGCAGCCCGTAAAGGTCCTCGAAGAAGAAGAAGCCGTTGTAGGGATAATGTTCCCAGGCATTCTCGCCGTCGAGAATGACGCTGACCACCGGGGTTTCGCCTTGTGGGCTGTCGGCCAGGATGGCTTCAAGTTGACCGACGAAATGCCGGGCGGCATCGCGGCCGTGCCAACGGGCGTATTCGAAGCCGATCAGGTCGGACAGGTGTTCATCACGGAAGAACATGGTGATGCCGGATGCATCAGGCATGGCCCAGGGGCGATATGCAGCGCGGTGGCCGCCGCTGCCATGTCGATGCAGGCTGTTGCGCAGCACGCCCTCGCCGCTGGCGAGCCAGCGAACGCCGTGTAGTGCCAGTTGTTGGGCGACGCCGGTGGAAATGGCGCCTTCCGCCGGCCACATTCCTGTCGGCGCGGCGCCGAAGCGCGCAGCATGGGATTCCTTCGCTGCTTCGATGTGAGCGACCAGCCGCTGGCGGCCGCCAGGATAGGCGGTGGCAAGGGGCAGGGGCGCATCGGAAAGGCTCTGGCGGGCGCTGTTGAAATCGAGCAGCAGGGGCGCCAGCGGATGGGTGTTCGGTGTAGCCGAAAGCTCGATCTGGCCTTGTTCCTGCAATGCCCGATAGCGCGGCACGATGCCGCGCAGGGTGGTGCCGATCAGCTTCAGCAATGCCATGCGCTCGGCATGACGGTAGCCTTCGCCCTTGCTCATCAGCTCCGCGATCAGCGGCTGCCGGCGCCGCTCGGTTTCGCCCGTCCAGGCCAGGTGATACCAGGTGACGAGATCGGCAAAGTAATCGCCCGACAGGTAGGCCAGCGCATTCTCGCCTTCGCGCCCCAGGCTTTCGTAGAGATCGTGCAGCCGCTGGTAGCGCGGGAAGGGCGCCAGCATGGTGGTGTGGTTGCTGCGGAAGCAGGCCTCCAGCAACAGGCGGCGGTCCGCTGGCGAGATGTTGGCAAGATCGGGCGCCGCCAGCAGGCGCAGCAGCGGCTCGCGGAAGTTGCCGGAATCAACCTGCGCGCAATAGTCCTCGATCTGGTCGAGCAACACCGGCACGAAATTGACCACGGCGCGGATGCCGGGATGGCGCTCCAGGTGGTCCGCCATGTCGGTGTAGTCCTTGATGGCATGGAGGTACACCCATGGCAGCACGTGCTCCCCGGTCGTGTGGTCACGGTAATCCGGCTGGTGCATGTGCCAGAGGAAAACGAGGTCGAGACGCTTCTCGGACATCGCGGTCTGACTCAGCGAATCTGATGGATGCGTTGGCCGAGCATTTCCGGCGTTACCAAGGTGACGCCCTTGGCGGTGACATGGAAGCGCTTGGCATCCTCGACGTGGTCGAAGCCGATCTTCATGCCGGGGGGAATGATGCAGTGCTTGTCCATCACAACGCGACGCAGGCGGGCGCCTTCGCCGATATTGACCTTGGGCAGGATCACCGAGTCCTCGATCACTGCCTGGCTGTGGACGTGGACGCTGGAGAACAGTAGGGAGCGGCGCACCGTGGCGCCGCTGATGACGTTGCCGCCGGAGACCAGCGAATCGACCGCCATGCCGCGTCGGTCATCATCGTCGAAAACGAACTTGGCCGGCGGCAATTGCTCCTGGTGGGTCCAGATCGGCCATTCCTGGTCGTACATGTTCAGTTCGGGCGTGACCTTGGTCAGTTCGATGTTCGCTTCCCAGTAGGCGTCGATTGTGCCGACGTCGCGCCAGTAGGGAACACCGCTGTCGGTCATGCCGACGCAACTGTCGGCAAAGTTGTGGGCGATCGCGCGGTAGCGGGAGACGCAATGAGGAATCACGTCCTTGCCGAAATCGTGCGAGGACTTGGGGTCGTCGGCATCGCGTATCAACTCCTCGTACAGAAACTCGGCGTTGAAGACGTAAATGCCCATGCTGGCCAGGGCGCGATCCGGCCGGCCGGGCATGGGCGGAGGATTCTTCGGCTTCTCGACGAAGCTGGTCACCCGGTGGTGCTCATCGACGCCCATGACGCCGAAGGCGCTGGCCTCCTCGATAGGCACATCCATGCAGGCGACCGTCATGTCGGCCTGGGACTGCGCATGCTGCGCCAGCATGCGGCCATAGTCCATCTTGTAGATGTGGTCGCCGGAAAGAATCAGCACATATTTCGGGCCGCGGCGGCGGATCAGGTCGAGGTTCTGGAACACCGCGTCGGCGGTGCCCTGGTACCAGTGCTCGGTGATCTGCTGCTGGGCCGGGAGGAGGTCGATGAACTCGTCGAAACGGCCGTCGAGGAAGCTCCAGCCACGCTGCAGGTGCATGATCAGGCTCTGTGCCTTGTACTGGGTGGCGACGCCGATGCGCCGAATACCGGAATTGACACAGTTCGACAATGTGAAATCGAGGATGCGGAACTTGCCGCCGAAGGGCACCGCCGGCTTCGAGCGCCAGTCGGTGAGCTGCATCAGCCGGCTGCCGCGACCGCCGGCGAGAACCATGGCGAAGGTGCTGCGGGTGAGATGGCTGACGAAACGGCCGTAGGCATTATGCGGATCGTTCAGTGTCAGTTCTTGCTGCATGGGGTATCCTCCTGTCCAATCTCTAATTATGGCGAATGACAGCGAAAATGCCTGATAAATCATTAAATGCGCTCATTGAAGCCCGCGAGCACGATCCTTTCCGCATACTCGGCGCGCTTCCGGATGGTAATGGCTGGCGACTGACGGTGTTTCGCCCGCACTCAGCCGAGGTTGCGGTGGAAACGGCGGCCGGTTGGCAGCCATTGTCCCGTGTCGGCAATACGGATGTATTCCAGTTGCGGTGTGCCACCCCGCTGCCTTCGCCCTATCGGCTGCGGATGGTCGAGGACGGCGCGGAAAGAGTCTGCCACGACCCCTACGCCTTTCCGCCTGGCGATTCGGGCCATGATTTCTATCTGTTCAACCAGGGCACCAATTCCCAGGCCTACCGGTTGCTGGGGGCGGTTCCGGAGACCCGCCAGGGAGTTGCCGGCGTTCGCTTCCGCGTTTGGGCGCCGAATGCGGAACGCGTATCCGTAGTCGGCGATTTCAACCGCTGGGACGGCCGCATGTATCCGATGTGCTCGCTTGGCTCCTCAGGTGCCTGGGAACTGTTCATCCCCGACCTGCCGGCCGGCAGTCTGTACAAGTTCGAAATCCGCAACCGGCATACCGGGGCGGTGGTGGTGAAGGCCGACCCCTACGCCCGGTTCTTCGAGAAGCGGCCGGCGACGGCGGCCAGGGTAATGGTGGCGTCCACCTACGCCTGGGGCGATGGCGACTGGCTCGACCGCCGTGCGCGCGCCGACTGGCTGCATGCGCCGATGTCGATTTACGAGATGCATGCCGGCTCCTGGATGCGCCATCCGGACAACAGTTTCTACAGCTACGCAGAATTGGCCAAGCGGCTGCCGACTTACCTGAAGGACATGGGTTATACCCACGTCGAGTTCCTGCCGCTGATGGAGCATCCGCTCGACGAGTCCTGGGGCTACCAGTGCACCGGCTTTTTCGCGCCGACATCCCGTTTCGGCACGCCGGACGAACTGAAGGCGCTCATCGATGCACTGCACCGGGCCGGCATCGGCGTCCTGCTCGACTGGGTGCCCGGCCACTTTCCGGCCGACGCCTGGGCGCTGGCCCACTTCGACGGCACCGCGCTCTACGAGCATGAAGATCCGCGCCTGGGCAAGCATCAGGACTGGGGCACCCACATCTTCAACTACGGCCGCAACGAGATCCGTTCGTTCCTGTTGTCCTCGGCACACTGGTGGCTGGCCGAGTTCCATGCCGACGGTTTGCGGGTGGACGCTGTCGCCTCGATGCTCTATCTCGACTACTCGCGCAAGGCTGGCGAATGGCTGCCCAACAAGTACGGCGGCCGCGAGAACCTGGAGGCCATCGAATTCCTGCGCGCCCTCAACGAGATGGTGCATCGCGAGTTCCCCGGCGCCCTGACGGCCGCCGAGGAATCGACTGCCTGGCCCATGGTGTCGCGTCCGGTATATGTCGGCGGCCTCGGTTTCTCGATGAAATGGAACATGGGCTGGATGAACGACACGCTCGACTACATGTCGAAGGACCCGATCCATCGCCGCTTCCATCACGACCGGCTGACCTTCGGCCAGCTCTACGCCTACTCCGAGAACTTTGTTCTGCCGCTCTCGCACGACGAAGTCGTGCATGGCAAGGGCTCGCTGCTCGGCAAGATGCCCGGCGACGAATGGCAACGCGCCGCCAACCTGCGCCTGCTGCTGACCTACCAGATGACGACACCGGGCAAGAAGCTCCTGTTCATGGGCAGCGAACTGGCGCAGGGACACGAATGGCGTGAGCGCGAGGAACTGCCGTGGCACCTGCTGCAATGGCCCCTGCACCAGGGCATGCAGAGCCTGGTGCGCGACCTCAACCGGCTCTACGTCGATATCCCGGCCCTGCACGATCAGGATTTCTCCAGCGAGGGCTTTTCCTGGATCGATTGTCATGATGCTGATCAGTCGGTGATCAGCTGGCTGCGCTATGCCCGCGACGGCAGTTTCGTCGTCGTCGTGCTCAACATGACGCCGGTGCCGCGACAGGGCTACCGCATCGGCGTGCCGACGACCGGAGATTACCGGGAACTGTTCAACAGCGATTCACGCCATTACGGTGGTAGCGACCTCGGCAATGACGGCATACTCACAGCGACCGGCCAAGCCTGGATGAGCCGGCCGGCATCGCTGGTGCTGACACTGCCGCCGCTGGCCGGCATGGTGTTCGCACCGGTCAGGAACTAGCGGAATCAGCTGTTGAGCTTGCCCTCCCGCAGGAGGCGGTCGATCTCGGTTTCCGCGGCGAGCCAATCCTCGTGCTCGAGGCCGCCCATGAAACCACGCCGCTCGGCGATGAAGTAGGCGGCTACCTCGACGTAATGACGGCGCTGGTCGACGCCGATTCCCGTCTTGCCGGTCGCCGCCGCGCGGGGCTTCGCGCCCTTTGGTGCCGCTGGCTTCTTCGCGGCCGTTTGGACCTTGGTCTTGGCGGGAGTCTTGGCCGCAGCTGTCGCTGCCGGCTTCTTGGCTGCCTTCTTCGTCACTTCGGATGTGGCTTTCGCTGCCGTTTTCTTCGTGCCTGCGCTGGTCTTGGCGGTAGTCGCCATGCTGTCTCTCCTGTGCTTGGACCGTCAATTAATTATCATTTATTTGTGACAAGGGTATTGCCAACCGTATGCCAAGGTCAAGCGGCGGCAAGAAGAGCAGCGCCGCGCAGACCGAGAGAGGGGTCGGTGACCACCGTGACCGGCATGCGCAGGACCAGTCCGGCGTGTTCCGCCTTGGCGTTGAAGGCCTGCAGGAAGGGGCTCCCGGGCAGCATGGGCAACAGTTTGGCGGCGATGCCGCCAGCCAGGAACACGCCACCCCGGGCCATGACAGCCATGGCCATGTCGCCGGCGAAGGCGCCGTAAGCAGCGAGGAAGACATCGATCGAGGCTTGCGCCCCGGCGTCGGCGTCGATCATGGCTCTGCGGGTGATCTCGGCCGGGTTCAGGTCCTCGTCGGCCAGGATTCGGTGAATCGCGGCCAGTCCCGGCCCGGAAACGACACGTTCCGTCGTTACCCGGCCATACGTCGCACGCAGCTGCCGCCAGACCGTTTCCTGCGCTTCGTCCAGCGGCGCGAAGGCGACATGACCGCCCTCGCCGGGCAGCACCCGCCAGTTGTCGCCGTGCCGCACCAGGATGGCCATGCCCAGGCCGGTGCCGGCGCCGACCACCAGCCGCGGCGCATCGGCGAGCGGTTCGCCATCCTGGAGGGGAACGAGCGTTTCCGCTGGTGCGACAGTGACACCCATGGCAGCAGCAGCGAAGTCGTTGGCGAGGACCAGCCGACCGATGCCGAAACGGGCCACAAGGGCGTCGGCGTCGATGGTCCAGGGCAGGTTGGTCAGCCGTGCCCGGCGGCGGTCGTCGCTCACTGGTCCCGCTACCGCCAGGCAGCCAGCGGAAATCGAGGCTCCAGCATCGGTAAGAAATGCCGCCAATACCGAGGGGAAATCGGGGAAGTCAGTCGTAGCGTAGCGCCGCTCCGCAAGCGGCTCGGTCGTGTCTGGCTCGGCGAGAGCCAGGCGTGCGTTGGTGCCACCAATGTCGCCAACCAGAATCACACTGCCACCGGCGCTGGAATGTGCGGATGCGGGTCGTAGCCTTCGAGCGTGAAGTCCTCGAAGCGAAAGGCGAACAAGTCCCGCACATCAGGGTTGATGCGCATGGTCGGCAGAGGCTTGGGTGTCCGCGAGAGTTGCAGCCGAGTCTGATCGAGATGGTTCGAGTAGAGATGCGCGTCGCCGAGCGTGTGCACGAAATCTCCCGGCTGGTAGCCGCAGACTTGCGCCACCATCATGGTCAGCAGTGCGTACGAGGCTATATTGAAGGGCACGCCAAGGAAGATGTCGGCGCTGCGCTGATAGAGCTGACAACTCAACCTGCCGTCGGCGACGTAGAACTGGAACAGCGCATGGCAGGGCGGCAGCTTCATCTTCGGCACGTCGCCGGGGTTCCAGGCGGAAACGATATGACGGCGTGAATCCGGATTTTTTTTCAGCCCTTCGATGAGCTCCGTGATCTGATCCACTTCGCCGCCGCCGGGTTTGGGCCAGTGGCGCCACTGATGGCCGTAGACCGGCCCCAGATCGCCGTTCTCGTCGGCCCACTCATTCCAGATCGAGACTTTGTTATCCTTGAGATAGCCGATATTGGTCTCGCCGCGCAGGAACCAGAGCAACTCGTAAATGATCGAGCGCAGATGCAGTTTCTTCGTGGTGAGTACCGGGAAACCGGCGGCAAGATCGAAGCGCATCTGCCAGCCGAACACGGACAACGTGCCGGTGCCGGTGCGGTCAGATTTGCTGTGCCCGTGATCGAGCACGTGGCGCATGAGGTCGAGATACTGTTGCATGGGTGAGCGTGTCTATAATCGTCCGGTCATTCTAAAGGATTGCCCAGTGTCCCTCCCTAAGCTGATTGTCCGTCCCGATGCCGCCGCGTCGCATCTTCTGTTCGTGTTGCCTGTCGCCAAGACGCTACCCCGTGATCTGCCCGAGCGTGCGCGTTGGCAGGCGGTGCTGAAGCGGCGCGACCTGAAAGTCGAGGAACTGGCCAAGTCGCCGCTGGTAATTGATCTTGAAGACGGCTGCCGTGCCGCTTGCGTGATGGTGGATGCGGTGAAACCGCGGTTCGATCGGCTGACGGCGCTGCGCAAGGCCGCGATGCTGCTGCTCGACGAAAGCCCGGCCGAGATTGCCATCGTGCCGATGGACGTGCTGGACGATGCGCTGTTCGATTCGGTCTATGTGGTTCTCATCAATGCCGTGCCGCTGCCGGCGAAGAAAAAGAAGCCGCCGAAGCCGCTCAAGACCCTGACGGTTCTGACGCCACATGCCGGCACGGCCGACTTCAAGCAGGTGATTGCCCTCGCCGAGGCCAACGTGCTGGCGCGCGAGTTGACTGCGCTACCGCCTAACGTGTTGACGCCGGGGAGTTATCGGAGCAGACTGCGGGCATTGGCGAAGGAACATGGCTGGCGGACCGAGGAGTTCGGCTTCCGGAAACTGAAGAAGATGGGGGCCGGCGCCTTCTGCGCCGTGGCGCAGGGTTCCGGCCACGAGGACGCCGCCATCGTGCATTTGTCGTACCGGCCCAAGGGAGCGACGAAGCGCGTCGCCCTGGTCGGCAAGGGCATTTGCTTCGACACCGGCGGCCACAATCTCAAGCCGGCCCGCTATATGGCCGGCATGCACGAGGACATGAACGGCTCGGCAGTGGCGGTTGCGCTCTTGCAGGCCGCGCAGGCGCTGCGGCTGCCGGTGGCGCTCGATGTCTGGCTGGCCATCGCCCACAACCACCTGTCGCCGGAGGCCTACGCCCAGGGTGACGTGGTGACGGCGCTCGACGGCACGACGATCGAGGTCGTCCATACCGACGCCGAGGGCCGCATGGTGCTGGCCGACACGCTGACGCTGGCGACCCGCACCAAGCCCGACCTCGTCATGGATTTCGCCACCCTAACCGGCAGCATGGCCACGGCGCTGGGCAGCCGATATTCGGGCGTATTCGCCTCGGATGAACAACATGGCCAACTGGCGGTGCAGGCCGGCATCGCGTCCGGCGAACGTGTCTGTGTCTTTCCGATGGACGCCGATTACGAAGCGGCCCTGGACTCGAAGGTGGCCGACATCAAGCAATGCACGCTGGAAGGCGAGGCCGACCACATCCTGGCTGCCCGTCTCCTGCGCCGTTTCGTCGGCGACCGGCCGTGGTTGCATATGGACCTGTCGGCATCCAGTTGCGAGGGCGGGTTGGGTGCCGCCGGCAGCAACCTGACCGGCTTCGGCGTCGCCTGGGGTGCGATGCTGCTCGCGGCCTGGTCGGCGGCATGACAGCCGACGGCAATTTGGCTATGCTGCGGCCTTTCCGACAATAGCTAATTGCACAATATGCTCGGTTTCTTCTCCGCCAAGGTTGATCACCCGCTCGCCGATGCCAGTGAGGTTCGCCGGGTCCTCAATCAACTGCCGGCGCAGGAGCCTGCAGAGGCCCTCGACAGCGCCACCGCCTGGCTGGAATCACTGGTGGCGACCCCTGAGTTCAGGCCCGAGCGGCGGCTGGAGCTGATTGCCCAGATCGACGAGGCGGTACTGCCGCAGACCCGGCGCCTGGGTAGGGACTACCTGACGACGCTGCGGCAGACGCGGGCGGGAGAGTTTCGGCTCTGGCGGATCAATTACGCTTATTGGAGTCATCTGGCGGCTGCTTACCAGGACACGTTGAGCCGGTACCGTAACGACGAGAACGCCGCCGATGCGCTTCGGCCGCGACTCGGTTCGCTTTGCGCGCGACTGCTGAACGCCTATGGCAGCCAACTGAAGTGGCTGCAGTTCCGCTATGGGCCGATTGAAGGGGGGTTCTGGAAGCTCGCCGGCGACGCTTACCTGGAAGCCGAGCGAGGTCAGGTGGCCGGCCGGGCGATCCGCTTGTACGCGAATGCCGACGAGCGGACACCGACAGCGGAATACCTGAAGATTCTGCTCCTGCAGGCATCGTCGATGGACAAGCTGCTGCCTATCGAGATCGAAATCGCCGAGCGGTTGATCGCTTACCTGGTGCCCTTCTTTACCCTGACCGATCAGGCGCGGCCGGAGAACGTCTATTGGGTCGACGCGGCCCTGCCCCTGCCACCGACACGGCTTGCCCGCCTCCCGGACATTTCGCCGACACTGCGCTTCTTTGCCACCGCCTCGGCGCTCGACGCGCTCGGCCAATTGCGGGCCACCATCGAGTCCAAGGGCGGCCTGCCTGCCGAGATCAATTTTGGTGGCCAATACTTGCCGCGGCTGGTGCTGTCGGTCGTGGATCATCTGGCCGCATGCTGGTCACCGGTGCCGCCGATGCGCAGCCACGAGCGGCGTCAGGTCAAGTCGCGGATGGCCGTAGTGGCCGGTCTCGAGGCCATCCGGCGACAGCTGGACGGCCAGGAGCCGGACGGCGATGGGGTGGAATCGTGGGTCGTCGAGGATGTCAGCCAGGGTGGCATCGGCGTCCAGGTGTCCCTGGTTGGCAAGGAGTGGCTCATGGTCGGCTCGCTGATCGGCATGCAGCCGGAAGGTGGCAACAACTGGCTGGTCGGCGTCGTCCGTCGCTTCAACCGCGAATCGGAAGCGATGGGCAGCGTTGGCATCGAAACCCTGTCCAAGCTGCCGCGGGGAATGATCGCCGACAGTCGGGGGTTGGAGACCGAAATAATTTTTCTCGATCCACCGCGGGAGAACCGGGACTTGCGGCTAGCGCTTTCCGTTGCGGCCTGGGTGGAGCAGATACCCCTGCTGGCGGAAGTCGACGGCCGGTGTCTTAGCCTGTTTCCTCATACCCTGCTGGAATCGGGCCCCGGCCATATGATTGCCACGTATCGGGCGGAACCCGCCAGCTAAGGCTGCGTACCCGGCCGTTGCGCCGACTTGGGCCGGAATGCCTTGACCACCGCGTCGTTCGTTTGCACGTACGGCCCGCCGATCAGGTCCAGGCAGTAAGGTACGGCGGCAAATACCCCATCGAGCGTTTCCTTGATCGCTTTCGGCTGACCAGGCAGGTTGAGGATCAGCGTCTTGCCCCGGATCACGCCCACTTGGCGCGACAGGATCGCTGTCGGCACATACTTCAGGCTGACGGTGCGCATCTGCTCGCCGAAGCCGGGCATCACCTTGTCGGCCACGGCCAGCGTCGCTTCCGGCGTGACGTCGCGGGGCGCCGGGCCGGTACCACCAGTGGTCAGCACCAGGTGACAGCCGACCGTGTCGCAGAGTTCGATCAGCGTCGATTCGATGACCGGCTGCTCATCCGGAATGAGGCGGCTTTCCAGGAGCCAGGGGCTGCTAAGTGCGGCAGCGAACCATTCCTTCAGCGCCGGGATGCCCTTGTCTTCATAAATGCCGCTTGACGCGCGGTCGGAGATCGAGACGAGGCCGATCAACAGTTCGTCAGTCATTGCTCTCCTCCAGTTCCCGCAGCACGCGGAAGAGTTCCCGGAAGGCGCGCGGCGGCTTGCCGGCCGCCGCTTCCTTGAGGGCGTTGCGGCGCAACTGGCGCAGATGCTGAAAGTCAGCCGTGACATGACGCTGGGCAATTTCGTCGAGCACGGCTTCGTCTTCGAGTAACCGTTGGCGCAGGCGTTCCAATGCGTGCTGGCGGGCGTTGGCCGCCGCCGAGACGCCGTTGATCTCGTCCAGCGCCGCCTGGATCGGCGCCGGATCGGCGCTGCGCATCAGGCGGCCGATGTACTGGAGCTGCCGCCGCTTCGCCTCGTGCTTGGTGAGTCGCTGGGCTTCCTTGACGGCTTCGCGCAGTTCGTCGGGCATTTCAATCTTCGCCAGGCGGTCGGATTTCAGCGCTACCAGTTGCGCACCCAAGTCCTGCAGCGCGTCCATTTCGCGCTTGATCTGCGACTTGCTGGGGCGGTCGTAAAGTGGGTCGTCGGGTTGCACGGGTATCATTGTATCTTTGACAGCTCTCCATATTCCCATGTCCGGACAGGAATTCAGCTATAGCCGCAACCGCCTGACGGCGCTGGCGCAGCAGGTGCTCGACGACGCGCGCCATCTCGGCGCCACCGCTTGTGAAACCGATGTTTCCGAGGGCTTCGGTCAGTCGGTGACCGTGCGCCGGCAGGAAGTCGAGACCATCGAGTACAACCGTGACAAGGGCATCGGCGTCACCGTCTATCTCGGTCAGCGCCGCGGCCATGCCTCGACATCCGACTTCTCTGGCGAGGCGGTGCGCAGTACCGTCGAGGCGGCATTGTCGATCGCCCGTTTCACGGCCGAGGACGCGTGCGCCGGCCTGCCCGAAGCGGAACTGCTGGCGCGCGATATCCGGGACCCCGATCTCTATTACCCCTGGAACATCGCGGTGGAAGAGGCCATCGAAGTCGCTCGCCGCTGCGAGCAGGCCGCTTTCAATGTCAGTCCGCGGATCACCAACACCGAGGGTGCCAGCATCTCGATTCAGCAGTCTCATTTCGTCTCCGCCAACAGCCTGGGCTTCATGGGCGGTTACGCCAGTTCGCGCCACTACATCTCCTGTTCGGCGATTGCCGGCGAGGGGGACGACATGCAGCGCGACGACTGGTATTCCGGCCAGCGCGATCCACGCGACCTTGCCGCGCCGGAAGCCATCGGCGACTATGCCGCGCGCCGGACGCTGGCCCGCCTGGGCGCGAAGAAGCTCAAGACCCGCAAGGTGCCGGTGCTGCTCGATGCGCCGCTGGCCGCCGGGCTGATCGGCAGCTTCGTCCACGCCGCCAGCGGCGGGGCGCTCTACCGCAAGACATCCTTCCTGCTCGATGCCCTCGGCAAGCGCATCTTTCCGGAGTTCGTGCGCATCGCCGAGCGGCCGCACCTACCCAAGGGCCTGGCCTCCAGCCCTTTCGATGACGACGGCGTGGCGACGCTTGACCGCGAAGTGGTCGAGGACGGCGTGCTGCAAGGCTACTTCCTCTCCACCTATTCGGCGCGCAAACTCGGCATGGCAACGACGGGCAATGCCGGCGGCAGCCACAACCTGCTGGTCGAGCCGGGGCTGCTCGATTTCGCCGGCATGCTGCGGGAACTGGGCACGGGGCTGTTGGTGACCGAGGTCCTTGGTCACGGCATCAATTACGTGAACGGCGATTACTCGCGCGGTGCGGCCGGCTTCTGGGTCGAGAAGGGCGAGATCGCCTATCCGGTGCACGAAATCACCATCGCCGGCAACCTCAAGGACATGTTCCACGGCATTGTCGCCATCGGCAATGACGCTGTCGTGCGCGGTTCCAAGCAATGCGGTTCCATCCTCATCGACCGCATGACGGTTGCGGGCAACTGATTGCGGTTTACCGCAACATTCCTGTTGCCGATGGAGGTGTAGTATCGTCGGCACGCGACGGCAGCCCGTCGCCAACCAATGAGAATCAAAAAGGAGACGAGAATGGAACGACGCAAGTTCTTGCAACACGCCGGCCTGACCGGCATCCTGGCCGCCGGCGTGGCGCCGGCGATTGCCGCCGAACTGCCGAGCATCAAGTGGCGCCTGACCTCCAGCTTCCCGAAGAGCCTTGACACCATCTACGGCGGTGCTGAGGTGTTATCCAAGCGCCTCGCCGCCATGACCGGCGGCAAGTTCCAGGTGCAGGTGTTCGCCAGCGGCGAAATCGCTCCCGGCCCGCAGGCGCTGGACGTGACCCAGAACGGCACGGTCGAGTGCTGCCATACATGCTCCTACTACTTCGTCGGCAAGGACCGCACCTTCGCCTTCGGTACTTCGATTCCCTTCGGCATGAATTGCCGGCAGATGAATGCCTGGATCTACTACGGTGGTGGCCAGAAGTTGCTCGACGACTTCTACAGCAACTACAACATCATTTCCCTGGCCGGCGGCAATACCGGCGTGCAGATGGGCGGCTGGTTCCGCAAGGAAATCAACACGGTGGCGGACTGCAAGGGCGTCAAGATGCGCATCGCTGGCCTCGGCGGCGCCGTCTGGACGCCGCTGGGCATGGTGACGCAGCAGATTCCGGGTTCGGACATCTATCCGGCACTGGAAAAGGGCACCATCGATGCCGCCGAATGGGTCGGTCCATATGACGACGAGAAACTGGGCTTCCACAAGGTGGCCAAGAACTACTACTTTCCGGGCTGGTGGGAACCGGGTCCGGTAATCCACTTCTTCATCAACAAGGACGCCTGGGCCAAGCTGCCGAAGGAATATCAGGAGGCCTTCCAGGCTGCCGCGTACGAAGCCAATGTGACGATGATGGCCGAGTACGACCACAAGAATCCGATCGCGCTACGTAGCCTGGTTCAGCAAGGGGTCAAGCTGAAGAGCTATTCCAACGAGATCATGGATGCCGCCTACAAGTCTGCCCTCGATCTCTACGCCGACGAGTCGGCCAAGAATCCGCACTTCAAGAAGATCTACACCGAGTACCTCAAGTACCAGAAGACGCAGAACCAGTGGTTCAGCGTCGCGGAACTGAGGATGGATCAGTTCCTGCAGCAGCACATCAAGTAGGCAGTACAG
>DASRXN010000114.1:0-55348 GCA_035654135.1 Rhodocyclaceae bacterium
CAACGTGAAATAGAAAAGGTGATCAGGGACTATGGCGAAGAACGGTTTGCTCATGCGATTGCAAAGGCGGTTGTTGCTACTCGGTGCGAATGCCGTATTTCAACCACGCGACAACTTGCCGCGCTCGTGGAAAAGACCGTCCGCACGCGCGAGCCGGGCTTGCACCCCGCGACGCGCAGCTTTCAGGCTCTACGGATTCACGTCAATCGGGAGCTTGAGGAGCTGTCGCTAGTCCTGCCGCAATGCGTGGAGCGTCTGGCATACGGAGGGCGACTGGTGGTGATCAGCTTCCATTCTTTGGAGGACCGCATCGTCAAGCGCTTCCTGCGTGACGAGAGTCAGCCGCCCAAGTTGCCGAGCCGGCTGCCGGTACGCGCCGCCGAACTGCCGACGCCAAAGCTGAGCCTGATCGGCAAGGCGGTGCACGCGGGCGAAACCGAAGTGGCCGCCAATCCACGTGCCCGCAGCGCCGTGATGCGAGTCGCCGAGCGCCGCGAACCGTCATGATCCGAATGAACCTGGCCCTGTTGTTGATCGCGCTGGTGTGCGCGTTATCGACCGTCGCCTCGAACCATCGGGCACGCAAACTGTTCACCGAACTGGAGCGAGAACAAAGTCGCATGCGTGAACTCGATGTCGAATGGGGGCAGCTTCAGCTCGAACAGAGCACCTGGGCCGGCCACGCCCGCATCGAGAAGATCGCGCGTGAAAAGCTGGGCATGCGGCTGCCGGCACCCGCGCAGGTCGTTTCGCTCGAGGCAGCCGCGAAATGAAGTTTGCCAGCAGCCCCATACTGACCCATCGCCTGTCGCCGGGGCGTTCGCGCTTCGTCGTATTCATGCTGCTGGGCGGCTTCGTCGCCCTGATCGGCCGCTCTATCTATCTGCAAGGCTTTCAGAATGACTTCCTGCAGAAGAAGGGGGAGTCGCGCTACGAGCGGGTAATCGAGATTTCCGCGACGCGCGGCCGCATCCTCGATCGCCACGGCGATGTACTGGCGGTATCGACGCCGGTGAAGGCTATTTGGGCGATACCAGAAGATGCGGGCCTGAGTCCCGCGCAGGCGCGCCAGCTGGCCGCGCTGCTGGAAATGGATGTACGCGAACTCAATCGCAAGCTTGCCTCGGACAAGGACTTCGTCTTCGTCAAGCGCCAGATTCCGCCGGACGTCGCCGAGAAGGTGGCCGCCCTGCGCCTGCCCGGCATCCACGAGCAGAAAGAGTATCGTCGCTACTATCCGTCCGGTGACGTCATGGCGCACATGCTGGGCTTCACCGGCGTCGCCGACGAAGGCCAGGAGGGCGTCGAACTGGCGATGAACGATCTCCTCACCGGCAAGCCTGGCAGCCGGCGGGTGATCAAGGACCGGCGCGGCCAGATTGTCGAGGACGTGGAATCGATCCATGCGCCACAGGAGGGCAAGGATGTGACCCTGGCCCTCGACGCCAAGATTCAGTACCTCGCCTACAGCCAGCTCAAACAGGCCATGGCGGACCACAAGGCAAAGGCGGGCGGGGTGGTCGTGCTCGATGCCAAGACTGGCGAAGTGCTGGCCCTGGCCAACGCGCCGACCTACAACCCGAACAATCGCGTGCGACTGGTGGGGGCGCAACTGCGCAATCGCGCTTTCACCGACACCTTCGAGCCCGGCTCGACCTTCAAGCCCTTCACCGCGGCGATGGCGCTGGAGAAGGGCAAGTTCCGCTTCGATACGCCGATCCAGACGGCGCCGGGGCGTCTCACCATCGGCAGCGCCACCATTCACGATGCCCACCCGCATGGCGTGCTGACACTGGCCGAAGTGATCCAGAAATCCTCCAACGTCGGCGCCGCCAAGGTCGCTCTCTCCTTCCCGCCCGAAGACATGTGGCAGACCTTCAACAGCCTGGGCTTCGGCGCGCCGCTCAAGCTCGGTTTTCCCGGCGAGGTCGGCGGTCGCTTGCGGCCGGCCAAGACCTGGCGGCCCATCGAACAGGCGACGATGTCCTATGGCCATGGCATCTCGGTGACCCTGATGCAGATGGCCCGTGCCTATTTGAGCTTCGCCCGCGACGGCGACCTGATCCCCGTGTCGCTGACGCGCGTCGATTCGCCGCCCTTGACCGGCACCGCGGTGTTCTCGGGCCAGACGGCGCGCGAGGTGCGCACCATGCTGGAAATGGCGGTCAAGGCGGGCGGCACGGCGCCCAGGGCGCAGATTCCCGGCTATCGGGTGGCCGGCAAGACCGGCACTGCGCACAAACTGGACGGCAGCGCCTACGGCGACAAGTACGTGGCATCGTTCATCGGCTTCGCCCCCGCTTCCGATCCGCGCCTGGTAGTGGCGGTGATGATCGACGAGCCCTCGGCCGGCAAATATTACGGCGGCGACGTGGCCGCACCGGTGTTCGCCCAGATCATGGCCGGCGCCCTGCGCACGCTGGGCGTGCCTCAGGATGCGCCGCTCAGGCCGCTCTTGATGGCGGAAGCGGTCAAGGAGGGCGTGTGACCGCGCTCTTCATGATCGGCGTCACGGGAACGAACGGCAAGACGTCGGTGACGCAATGGATCGCCCAGGCGCTGGCGGCGCTGGGGCGCAAGTGCGCGGTGGTCGGCACGCTGGGCAACGGCTTCCCGGGCGACTTGATTCCCGGCCCCAATACCACGCCGGGCGCGGTGGCGCTGCGGCAGATCCTGCCCGATCTCGTCGCGCAGGGGGCGATGGCCTGCGCCATGGAAGTGTCCTCGATCGGGCTGCATCAGAAGCGTGTCGCCGAGGTTGCCTTCGACGTGGCCGTATTTACCAACTTCACGCGTGACCATCTCGACTACCACGGCACGATGGAAGATTACGCCGCCGAAAAGCGGAAGCTGTTCGACATGCCGGGCTTGCGCGCGGCGGTGCTGAACCTCGACGATCCCTTCGGCGCACAACTGGATGCCGAACTCGCCGGCCGCCTGCGTGTCATCGGCTATACCCTCGAAGCGAAAGTCAGTCGTGGCGAGACGCTGGCTGCGACGGATCTGGCCATGGACGGCGCCGGGCTCTCCTTCATGCTCGATGGTGTGCGTATCGAGGCGCCGGTGGTCGGCCGCTTCAATGCCTCCAACCTGCTGGCTGTGATCGGCGCGCTGCTGGCCGGTGGCGAGATCCTGGCTGACATCGCCGGCGTGTTGCCACGACTGACTCCGCCACCCGGCCGCATGCAGACCATCGGCAGTGAAGGCAAACCCCTGGTGGTGATCGATTACGCCCACACTCCGGATGCGCTGGAGAAGGCGCTGACTACCCTGCTCGAGACCGCGGCGGCGCGCGGCGGCAAGCTGATCTGCGTGTTTGGCTGTGGCGGCGAGCGCGATCCCGGCAAGCGGCCGCTGATGGGCGCCGTCGCCGAAGCGCTAGCCGACCGGGTGCTGGTGACCAGCGACAACCCGCGCGGCGAGAAGCCTGAGGCGATCATTGCCGACATCGTTGGCGGCATGACTCGGCGGCCGGCCATCGAACTCGATCGCGCCAAGGCGATCAAGGACGCGGTAACGGCAGCCGATGCCCGTGACATCGTTCTGCTCGCCGGCAAGGGGCACGAGCCCTATCAGGAAGTCGCCGGCGCACGGCATCCATTTTCCGATCTGGAGCAGGCGCGCCAGGCGCTGGAGCAATACTCATGATGGATCTCTACGAAGCCGCCCAAGCGACCGGCGGCACTGCCAGCGCCGAGGGCCATTCCTTCACCGGCGTGTCGACCGACTCGCGCGCGATCGCCGCCGGCGAGTTGTTCGTCGCGCTCCGGGGCGAGCGCTTCGATGGCCATGATTACGTGCGCGATGTTCTCGCACACGGCGCGGTCGCCGCCATGGTCGATCACGCCTGGGCCGCAAAGCACGGCCAGGGCCTGCCGCTGGTGCATGTCGAGGACACCCGCCTGGGTCTCGGTCGTCTGGCCGGTCATTGGCGCCGGCAGTTCGATCTGCCCGTGATCGGCATCACCGGCAGCAACGGCAAAACCACGGTCAAGGAAATGTGTGCGGCAATTCTGCGGGAGCACGAGCGGCGCGACGACCTCGACCCGATAGAGACGGTGTTGGCGACGACCGGCAATCTCAACAACGATATTGGCCTGCCGCTGATGCTGTTGCGGCTGCACGCCGGCCACCGTGCCGCGGTGATCGAGATGGGCATGAATCATCCGGGTGAGATCGCCTATCTCACCCATCTCACCCGACCAACGGTCGCCCTCGTCAACAACGCCCAGCGCGCCCACTTGGAGGGCCTGGGCACGCTGACCGAGGTCGCCCGCGCCAAGGGCGAGATATTTGAGGGCCTGTCCGACGACGGGATTGCCGTGATCAATGCTGACGATCCGCACGCCGACCTGTGGCGCGAACTCGCCGTCGGCAGGACTGTCGTCGAATTCGGCCTCGACGCCGCGGCGCAAGTGACCGCAACGGTACGGCCATGCGGATTCGCCAGCGTCATCATCCTCAAGGCTCCCCAGGGCACGGTTGAATTCGAACTGGCGGTGCCCGGCCGCCACAACGTCGGCAACGCCCTGGCCGCTGCCGCCGCCTGCCTCGCCGTCGGCGTCAGCCTGGGCACGGTGGCCGAGGCCCTGAGCGGCTATGCCGGCATCAAGGGCCGTCTGCAGCGCCGCGCCGGACTCAAGGGGGCGTTGATCATCGACGACACCTACAACGCCAATCCCGATTCCATGCGCGCCGCCATCGATGTCCTGGCCGGCGTTCCGGGGCGGCGCATCTTCGTCATGGGCGACATGGGCGAAGTCGGCGAGGCTGCCGGTCAATATCACGACGAGATCGGCGGCTATGCCAAGAGCCAGGGTATCGAGCGCCTGTTCGCGCTGGGGGAACTTTCGGCCACCGCGACACACAATTTCGGCAGCGGCGCGGAGCACTTTCGCAAGCCGGACGACCTGGTGGCGTCACTCAAGACGGAACTGGCGCCCGACGTGACGGTGCTCGTCAAGGGTTCCCGCTTCATGCGCATGGAACGCGTGGTCGAAGCCATTACGGAGAAACAGAATGCTGCTTGAATTGGCGCAATGGCTGGCGAAGGATATCCGGGCCTTCAATGTCCTCAGCTACATCACGCTGCGGGCGGTGCTGGCGACCATGACGGCGCTGACCATCTCCTTCGTCTTCGGGCCGGCTTTGATCCGCTGGTTGTCGGCGAGGAAGATTGGCCAGTCGGTGCGCGACGACGGCCCGCAGACGCATCTGGTCAAGGCTGGCACGCCAACCATGGGCGGGGCGCTGATCCTGATATCGCTTGGGATTTCAACGCTGCTGTGGGCCGACCTGTCGAACCGCTTCGTCTGGATCGTACTGATCGTCACTCTCGGCTATGGCGCTGTCGGCTGGGTCGACGACTGGCGCAAGGTGGTGTACCGGAATCCTGATGGTCTTTCAGCGCGGGCCAAGTTCTTCTGGCAATCGGTGATCGGCATCGTCGCGGCCATCTACATTGCCTTCTCGATTTCCGCACCCAACAACGAGAAGGTGCTCCAGTTGTTCTTCCAGTGGGTGGGCAGCGGCTTCACGCTCGACCTGCCTTCGAAAGCCAACCTGATCGTGCCGTTCTTCAAGGAGGTGTCCTATCCGGTGGGCATCTTCGGCTTCATCCTGCTGACCTATTTCGTCATCGTCGGCACCAGCAATGCCGTAAATCTCACCGACGGCCTAGACGGACTGGCCATCATGCCGACGGTCATGGTCGGCGCAGCGCTCGGCATCTTTGCCTACGCCACGGGCAATGCGGTGTTCGCAAAATACCTGCTGATTCCCTACATCCCGGGGGCCGGCGAGCTGACGGTGTTCTGCGGCGCCCTGGCCGGGGCGGGCCTCGGCTTTCTTTGGTTCAATGCCTATCCGGCCGAGGTGTTCATGGGCGATGTCGGTGCGCTGGCGCTTGGCGGTGCACTCGGCTCGGTGGCCGTGGTGGTGCGCCAGGAAATCGTGCTCTTCATCATGGGCGGCGTCTTCGTCGCCGAAACGCTGTCTGTGATGCTCCAGGTGGGCTGGTTCAAGTACACCAAGAAGCGCTACGGCGAAGGCAGGCGCATCTTTCTGATGGCGCCGCTGCATCATCACTTCGAGAAAAGTGGCTGGAAGGAGACGCAGGTGGTGGTGCGCTTCTGGATCATCACCATCCTGCTGGTGCTGTTCGGTCTTTCGACGCTGAAGATTCGTTAATGGATCTAGCCGGGAAGCACATTCTAATTCTTGGCCTCGGTGAATCGGGGCTGGCGATGGCGCGTTGGTGCGCGCGCCAGGGTGCCCGCGTGCGCGTGCTCGATACGCGCGCCGAACCGCCCTATCTCACCGAGCTGCGCCGTCAGGTGCCAGCGGCCGAGTTCGTTAGCGGGTCGATGAACGAGAGTTTCGACAAGCGCCTGCTGGCTGGAGTCGATCTGCTGGCACTGTCGCCGGGACTTTCGGCCGGATCGATGGCGGTACTCCACGCGCGTGCTGCGGGCATTCCGATCGTGGGCGAGATTGAGCTGTTCGCCTGGGGCCTGGCATCGCTGGGCGTGCGTCGCAAGACGCAGGTGATCGCCATCACCGGCACCAACGGCAAGACCACGACAACGGCGCTGACAGGCCAATTGTGCCGAGCCGCCGGCCGGCTCACCGGCGTCGCCGGCAACATTTCGCCAGCGGCGCTAACAGCGCTGATGGCATGCCAGGATGAAGGAAAACTGCCGGACATCTGGGTACTGGAGCTGTCGAGCTTTCAGCTTGAAACGCTGGAGTCGCTTAACGCCGATGCGGCAACAGTGCTCAACATCAGCGATGACCATCTCGACCGCTACATCGATCTCGACGACTACGCTGCGGCTAAGGCGCGGATTTTCTCCGGCAGTGGCGTGCAGGTGCTCAATCGGGACGATGTGCGCGTGAGGCGGATGGCCATCGGCGGCCGCCGACTACTGACTTTCGGGCTCGATGCGCCGGGCGACGAAGCGGACTTCGGCTTGCGCGAGAACAAGGGCGAGTTGTGGATCGTGCAGGGCGACCGCTTATTGTTGCCGATCTCCGGCCTGCCGATTGCTGGTTTGCACAACGCCGCCAACGTCATGGCGGCGCTGGCGCTGTGCACTGGCATCGGTCTCGATCCGGTGTCCCTGCTGCCGGCGCTGCGGCAATTTCGCGGTCTGCCGCACCGCGTCGAGCGCGTCGCCGAGATCGGTGGCGTCGCTTACTACGACGATTCGAAGGGCACCAATGTCGGTGCCACCGAGGCTGCGCTCAAGGGCATGGGATGCAAGGTGGTAGTGATTTTCGGCGGTGATGGCAAAGGCCAGGACTTTTCTCCGCTCAAGGCAGCCGTTGCCGCTCATGCCCGTGCCGTGGTGCTGATCGGCCGCGACGGACCGTTGATCGGCGCCGCCATTGAAGGCTGCGGCGTGCCGGTACTGACGGCCGCTGACCTGTCCGAAGCCGTGCAGAAGTCAGCCGTGGCGGCACGCCGGGGCGATGCCGTGCTGTTGTCACCGGCCTGTGCCAGTTTCGACATGTTCCGCAACTACGAGCATCGCGCCCAAGTGTTCGTCGAAGCGGTACGCCAACTCGCGGCAAGCACATGAATACCGCAGTGTTTTCCTCCCGCCGCCGACCAGCCGCCACGCCCGCCGAGCTCGATCCGCTGCTGCTCTGGCCGGCGTTGTTCCTGCTGCTGTTTGGCCTGGTCATGGTCTACTCGGCCTCCATTGCCATGGCCGAGGGCAGCCAGTTCACCGGCCATCAGGCACCCTATTTCCTGTTCCGTCACGCCGTGTTCCTGACCATCGGCCTGGTCGCCGGCGTGGTCTCATTCCAGGTGCCGTTGCGTTTCTGGCAGCAGTTGTCGCCATGGTTGTTCCTGGCTGGCGTTTTCCTGCTGGTGGTGGTGCTGATTCCCCACGTTGGCCGCTCGGTGAATGGCGCTCAGCGCTGGCTGCCGCTGGGGCCAATCAACATGCAGCCGTCCGAATTCATGAAGTTGTTCGCCGTGCTCTACGCCGCCGACTACACAACGCGCAAGCTCGACGCCATGGGCAGTTTCCGTCGCGGCTTCCTGCCCATGGCGGGCGTGATTCTGGCCGTCGGCTTCCTGTTGCTGCGCGAACCGGACTTCGGCGCCTTCGTGGTCATCGCCGCCATTGCCTTCGGCATTCTCTTTCTCGGCGGCATCAACGGCCGGCTGTTCGGACTGCTGACCGTTGTCGCAGTGGTCGGCTTCGTGCTGCTGATCTGGCTTTCTCCCTACCGGCGCGAGCGCATCCTCGGTTTCATGGATCCGTGGCAGGACGCCTTCGGCAAGGGCTACCAGCTTTCCCACGCGCTGATCGCTTTCGGTCGCGGCGAGTGGTTCGGCGTAGGCTTGGGTGCCAGCGTGGAAAAACTCTTCTACCTGCCGGAGGCCCATACCGACTTCCTGCTGGCCGTGGTGGCGGAGGAACTCGGATTCATCGGCGTACTGGGCGTGGTGGTGCTGTTCGGCCTCCTGGTGCAGCGAGCCTTCGCCGTCGGCCGCCAGGCGCTGTTGCTCGACCGCGTCTTCGCCGGCCTGGTGGCGCAGGGCATCGGCATCTGGCTCGGCGTTCAGGCATTTATCAACATGGGCGTGAACATGGGCCTGCTGCCGACCAAAGGCCTGACGCTGCCACTGATGAGTTTCGGTGGCTCGGGCATCGTCGCCAATTGCATTGCGCTGGCGATCCTGCTGCGGGTCGACTATGAGACTCGACGGCTGATGCGGGGACAATCGGTGTGAAGTCCATCCTCATCATGGCTGGCGGCACTGGCGGGCACATCATGCCCGGACTGGCTGTGGCCGAGCACATGAAGGGATTGGGTTGGCGCGTCGTCTGGATGGGCAACCCCGATGGCATGGAAGCGAAGCTCGTGCCGCCACGCGGTTACGAAATGGCCTGGGTGCGGTTCACGGCATTGCGCGGCAAGGGGATCGTGCGCAAGCTGCTGCTGCCTTTCAATCTGCTGCGGGGCTTCTGGCAGGCACGGCGGGAGATCAGGCGCATCGCGCCCGACGTGGTGCTGGGTATGGGCGGCTTCATCACTTTCCCCGGTGGCATGATGGCGGCGGCGGCCGATGTGCCACTGGTACTACACGAGCAGAACTCGGTCGCCGGGCTGGCCAACCGGGTGTTGTCCGGCGTCGCCGATCGTATCGTGACGGGCTTCCCCGATGTGCTGAAGAAGGGCGAGTGGATGGGCAATCCGGTGCGGCCCGAGATTGCTGCATTGGCCGCGCCGGCGGAGCGCTACCGCCAGCGGCGGGGCCCGCTACGCCTGCTGGTGGTTGGGGGCAGTCTGGGCGCAGCCATTCTCAATGAGACATTGCCAAGAGCGCTGGCGCTATTGCCGGAAGCCGAGCGGCCCGACGTAGTGCATCAGTCGGGCGAGAAGCATCTGGCGGCGCTGCAGCGCGCTTACGAACAAGCCGGCGTCAAAGCGCATCCGGTGCCTTTCATCGACAACATGGCTGGCGCCTACGATTGGGCCGATCTTGTCATCTGCCGCGCCGGGGCGCTCACCGTCGCGGAATTGGCAGTGGCCGGTGTCGCCAGCGTTCTGGTGCCTTATCCGCATGCCGTCGATGACCACCAAACCGGCAATGCCAGGTTCCTGTCATCGGCCGGCGCGGCCATCCTGTTGCCGCAGAGTGAACTGACGCCCGAGCGGCTGGCAGAACTCCGTCATCTGTCTCGCGAACAACTGCTGCAAATGGCCGAGAAGGCGCGCGCTCTGGCCAAACCGGAAGCCACGCTGGCCGTGGCGCACGCATGCGTGGAGGTGGCGAAATGAAACACAAGGTAAAGCGCATACACTTTGTCGGCATCGGTGGCGCCGGCATGAGCGGCATCGCCGAGGTGCTCGCCAACCAGGGTTTCGAGGTCAGTGGCTCCGACCTGACCGAGAGCACGACGACACGTCGGTTGGCCGGGATGGGCATCCGGGTGACCCTCGGCCATTCCGGCGATAATGTCGCCGCGGCCGACGCGGTGGTGGTGTCGACGGCAGTGAAGGACGATAACCCGGAAGTGCTGGCGGCCCGCGAGCGTCATGTGCCCATCGTGCCGCGTGCCCAGATGCTGGCTGAACTCATGCGTTTCCAGCAGGGCATCGCCATCGCCGGCACTCATGGCAAGACCACTACCACCAGCCTGGTCGCCAGTTGTCTGGCCGAAGGCGGACTGGATCCGACCTTTGTCATCGGCGGCCGCCTGGTCTCTGCCGGCGCCAACGCCCGCCTGGGTCAGGGCGAATATCTGGTTGCCGAGGCCGACGAATCCGATGCCTCCTTCCTGTTTCTGTCGCCGGTGGTTTCGGTGGTCACCAACATCGACGCCGATCACATGGAAACCTATGGCCATGACTTCAACAAGCTGAAGCAGGCCTTTGTCGATTTCCTGCATCGCCTACCCTTCTATGGCGTCGCCGTGCTCTGTGCGGACGATCCGAACGTGCGCGAAATCCTGCCCCGAATTACCAAGCAGGTGGTGACCTACGGCCTCAATGCCGAGGCCCATATCCGCGCCGAAAGCGTGGTGCCAGAGGCAGGCCGCATGCGTTTCAGTTGTGTGCGCAGGAACGGCAGCACCTCGCGCTTCGACGTCACGCTCAACCTGCCCGGCATGCACAATGTGCTTAACGCCCTCGCGGCTATTGCCGTCGCGACTGAAGTCGGTGTTTCCGACGAGGCCATCGTTCGCGCCCTCGCCGAGTTCAAGGGCGTCGGCCGACGCTTTCAGCGCTACGGCGAGATTTCCCTGCTGACGGGGGGTGCCTTTACCCTGATCGACGACTACGGCCACCATCCGGTCGAGATGGCGGCGACGCTGGCCGCCGCGCGCGGCGCCTTTCCCGGTCGGCGCATCGTGCTGGCCTTCCAGCCCCATCGCTACACCCGGACGCGGGACTGCTTCGAGGATTTCGTCAAGGTGCTCTCGGGCGTGGACGGCCTGTTGCTGGCGGAAGTCTATCCCGCCGGAGAAGTGCCGATTGTCGCCGCCGACGGTCGCACGCTGGCAAGAGCGATACGTGTCGCCGGCAAGGTCGAGCCGGTCTTCGTCGAGGACATCGCCACCTTGCCGGCGGCAATTCTGAAAGCTGCCAAGGACGGCGACGTGGTGATCACCATGGGTGCCGGCTCCATCGGCGCCGTGCCGGGAAAGCTGGCACATGGCTGAATTGCGTGGCCGCCTGGTAGAGAACGAGCCGATGGCCGGGCGCGTTTCCTGGCGCGCCGGCGGCGTCGTGGCGCGTGCCTATTTTCCGGTCGACCTCGCCGATCTGGTCGAATTCCTGCGACGCCTGCGTCCCGACGAGCCACTGCTGTGCGTCGGCCTGGGCAGCAACCTGCTGGTGCGCGACGGCGGTTTCGACGGCACCATGGTCTTCACGCATGGCGCGCTCAATACATTGCGCCAGGAGCCGGACGGCAGTCTCTACGTCGAGGCGGGGGTAGCCAGCCCGAAGGTGGCCCGCTTCGCCGCCAACCTTAACCTGGTCGGCGTGGAATTCCTGGCCGGCATTCCCGGCACCTTCGGCGGTGCCGTGGCCATGAATGCAGGCTGCTACGGCGGCGAAACCTGGACCTTCGTGGACAAGGTGATGATGCTGAACCGGAGCGGCGAAGCAGTCGAGCGGCATCCAGCCGATTTTGTCGTCGGCTACCGCCACATTGGGCTCCGGGAGGCGACGGACGAGATCATCGCCGCCGCGTGGCTGCGCCTGCCCGCCGGCGATGGCGAGGCGGCGCGCAGCCGTATTGCCGAACTGCTGGAAAAGCGAATTGCTACTCAACCACTCGATCTGCCCAACGCAGGATCAGTGTTTCGCAATCCGCCCGGCGACTACGCGGCACGGCTGATTGAGGCCGCCGGCTTGAAGGGCGCTACGGAAGGCGGCGCACGGGTCTCCGAAAAGCATGCGAATTTCATCGTTAATCCGGGGGGTGTGGCGACCGCCGCTGCGATAGAAAGCTTAATCGGCCAAATTCAGGCCGAGGTGCGGCAGCGGTTCGGTGTCGAACTTGTGCGCGAGGTAAGAATTGTGGGAGTGGCAGCGTGAATTTTAGTTCCGGCATCACGCCCGCCAATGGCGGGCATGAGCCTTCTCTGAAACTTCGTTTTGGCAGGGTGGCGGTGATGTTTGGCGGCGATTCGGCGGAGCGTGAGGTTTCGCTGAAAAGTGGCGCCGCCGTGCTCGGCGCACTGCGCCGCGCCGGCGTCGATGCCCACGCCTTTGATCCGGCCGAGCGGCCGTTGGCCGCGCTCAAGGACGAGGGTTTCGGGCGGACGTTCATTGCCCTGCACGGCCGTGGTGGCGAAGATGGCCGCCTGCAAGGTGCGCTGGACCTGATGCACGTTCCTTATACTGGTAGCGGCGTGCTGGCCTCGGCGCTGGCCATGGACAAGTGGCGCAGCAAACTGTTCTGGCAGGCAGCCGGTATTCCGGTTCCGGAATGCGAGGTGCTCACGGCAGATAGTGACTGGCTGGCGGTGGCCGACGGTCTGGGTCTGCCGCTGTTCGTCAAGCCGGCCAATGAAGGTTCAAGCATCGGTATCAGCAAGGTCAGGGTGGCCGGTGAGCTGCCGGCGGCCTTCGCGACGGCGGCCACGCACGACCGGCTGGTGATCGCCGAGCGCTTTCTTGCCGGCGGCGAATTCACGGTCGGTATTGTCGGCAGCCAGGCGTTGCCGGTGATCCGCATCGTGCCGGCGACCGATTTCTACGACTACGACGCCAAGTACTTCCGAGACGACACGCGTTACCTGATTCCCAGCGGCTTGCCGCAAGCCCAGGAGCAGGAAATTCGCGCGTTGGCGCTAAAGGCCTTCAATGCCCTCGGGGGGCGGGGCTGGGGACGGGTGGACGTGATGCTCGACAGCGTGGGACGTGCCTATTGCCTGGAAGCAAACATGTCACCCGGCATGACCGATCACTCACTGGTACCGATGGCAGCCAGGGCGGCCGGCTTGAGCTTTGAGCAACTGGTAGTCAAGGTACTGGAGATGGCGACCTATGGCTAAGGTGAGACGAAAAGCGGTCGAACCCGCCGAGGACGGCTTCTGGGACCGCCCCGTGCTGATGAATCTGGTGGCCGATCTGCTGATTGTCCTGGCGATAGCCGGCCTGGCCTGGGCGGGCACGGTCGTTCTGCAACGGCTGCCCTTCTTCCCCTTGCGGCAGGTGGTGGTCAACGGTCAGGTTGACCAGGTAACGCGCGCCCAGATCGAGCAGGCGACGCGGGCGACACTGGTTGGCAATTTCTTCACCATCGAACTCGACGAAGTGCGTGCCGCCTTCGAGAAACTGCCTTGGGTGCGCCATGCCGACGTGCGGCGGCGCTGGCCGAATGCGCTGGAGCTGACGCTAGAAGAGCATGTGGCAGTGGCGCGCTGGCAGCAGGCCGACGGCGAGTCGCGCTTGGTGAATGGTTTCGGTGAGGTGTTCGCGGCGGCCAGCCAAGCCAGCCTGCCAGCTTTCTCCGGCCCCGAGGGCTCGGCGCCGGAGGTACTTGGCCGCTACCGCGAATTCGAGAAGATCCTTGCCCCTCTTGGGCGCAAGCCTGAAGCGATGGCGTTGTCCAGCCGCGAGGCCTGGCAGGTGAAGCTGGACGACGGCGTCGTGCTGGAGCTTGGACGCGACGAGGCCAAGTACACACTGACGGACCGGATGGCGCGCTTTACCGCCTACTACCGGCCAGCACTCGAGAAGGTACATCTCGCCAATGCCGGGGTGGTGGACATGCGGTACCCCAATGGTTTCGCGCTGCGCGCGGCCCGCAAGAGTTGAGTGGAATGAGTAAAGACACCAAACGCGATCTGATTGTCGGCCTGGACATCGGCACATCGAAAATTGTCTCCGTGGTCGCCGAGCTGAATCCGGAAGGGCAACTGGCCATCCTCGGCATCGGCAGCCACCAGTTCGAGGAGAACAAGGACAAGGGCCTCAAGAAAGGCGTTGTCGTCAGCATCGAGGCGACGGTGGATGCCATTTCCCGCGCCATCCAGGAAGTGGAGTTGATGGCCGGCTGCAAGGTGAAGGAAGTCTATACGGGCATCGCCGGCGCCCATATCAAGAGCAAGGATTCCAATGGCATGGCGGTGGTGCGCGAGAAGGAGGTCACCCAGTTCGATGTCGAGCGGGCGATCGAGGCCGCCAACGCGACGCCGATTTCGGCCGACGACCAGATCCTGCATACGCTGGTGCAAGAGTTCATCGTCGATGGCCAGGATGGGGTCAAGGAACCGATCGGCATGGATGCCAAGCGGCTCGAGGTGAAAGTGCATCTGGTCACCGGTGCCGTCACGGCTGTGCAGAACATCGTCAAGTGCGTGCATCGCTGCGGCCTGGAAGTGGTCGACCTGGTGCTGCAACCTCTAGCTTCTGGACTGTCCGTGCTGACCGACGATGAAAAAGATGTCGGCGTCTGCCTGGTCGACATCGGTGGCGGCACCACCGATATCGCGGTATTCACCCAGGGCGCCATCCGTCACACGGCGGTACTGCCCATCGCCGGCGACCAGATCACTTCCGACATTGGCATCGCGCTCCGCACCTCAACGCCCGACGCCGAGGAAATCAAGATTCGCTACGGCGTCGCCCTCCAGCAACTGGCCGACCCCGAGGAAATGATCGAGGTGCCCGGTGTCGGCGACCGACCGGCCTCGCAACTGAGCCGGCAGACGCTGGCCGGTTTCATCCAGCCGCGCATCGAGCAAATTTATCAGATGGTGCAGGAGGAGCTGGTACGCAGTGGTTACCAGCGCTTGCTGCGGGCGGGCGTCGTAGTAACGGGGGGCTCAGCGACCATGCCCGGTATGGTCGAGCTGGGCGAGGAAATTTTTCACAACACGGTCAAGCTCGGCATGCCGCGCTACGAGGGAAGTCTGCGCGACATCGTACGCAATCCGCGTTATTCAACGGCCATGGGACTGCTGCTGGAGGGCATGACGCAGAAGAAGCGTGGCCTCAAGGCGCAAGGACCCATGACTTTCCGCCAGATACTGGCCCGCATGCGGGCCTGGTTTGGCAAGAACTTTTGAGCAACTGCAACAACAAGGAGGCGAGCATGTTTGAAATCATCGACAAGGAGCCAAACGGGACCGTCATCAAGGTCATCGGTGTCGGCGGCGCGGGCGGCAATGCCGTCGAGCACATGATCCGGGAGGGCGTGCAGGGCGTCGAGTTTATCTGCTGCAATACCGATTCGCAGGCCCTCAATCTGTCGTCGGCCGACGTCAAGCTGCAACTGGGGCCTGGCCAGGGCGCTGGTGGCAAGCCTGAAAAGGCGCGCGATCTTGCGCTCAACGAGCGCGAACAAATCGCCGAGGCGCTAGAGGGTGCCCACATGGTGTTCATCACCGCCGGCATGGGTGGCGGCACGGGCACCGGCGCCGCGCCAGTGGTGGCCGAGGTAGCGCGGGAGAAGGACATCCTGACGGTGGCTGTGGTCACCAAGCCCTTTGAGTTTGAAGGCAAGCGCATGCGCTTGGCCGAAGAGGGACTCGGCGAGTTGCAGCAGTATGTCGATGCCCTGATCATCATCCTCAACGAGCGCCTGATGGAAGTACTCGGCGACGACGTCAGCATGACCGAAGCGTTCAGGGCGGCCGATAATGTGCTGCGCAACGCTGTCGGCGGCATTGCAGAAATCATCAACGTGCCCGGCCTGGTGAACGTCGACTTCGAGGACGTGCGCACGGTGATGGGCGAGATGGGCAAGGCGATGATGGGCTCGGCCAGCGCTGCCGGTGTCGATCGCGCCCGCCTGGCTGCGGAAGCCGCCGTGGCCAGCCCGCTGCTGGAGGGCGTCGAGCTCTCCGGTGCCCGCGGCGTCCTGGTCAATATCACGGCCAGCCGCCAGCTCGGCATGCGCGAAGTCAAGGAGGTCATGAGCACCATCAAGGCCTACACGCATGACGAGGCGACGGTGATCTTCGGCACGGTCTTCGACGACGGCATGGAAGATCAGTTGCGCGTCACCGTCGTGGCCACCGGCCTCGGCGGCAAGGTTGCCGTCAAGCCCCGGTTGGAGCGTGTGGAGACTTATGGTCTGCGCACGGGCACCGATGATCGCATCTATGGCGATGCGGTTGCTGCGCCGGCGTTTGAAAACGGCTCGGCGTTGCCGGACGTGTTCTCGTCGGGCCGCACCCGCAATGCCGCGGTCAAGGCGATGGTGGACAGCGGCATGGACCGTTATGACATTCCGGCCTTCCTGATCAAGCAGGCCGACTGAGTTCTTGCACCGCTGGCCAGCATATGGGCCGCTCCGGGAAAACGCCTCCTCCCCGAGCGGCCTGTTGTTTCAATTTGGTTTAACATTGTGCCCTGCAACATCATATTGCCCTGACATGCTCAAGCAACGCACCCTCAAATCGATCATCCGTGCCACCGGCGTCGGGCTGCATTCCGGCGTCAAGGTGACGCTGGTGCTGCGTCCGGCGGCCCCCGATACGGGCATCGTCTTCCGGCGCGTCGATCTCGAGCCACCGGCAGAACTGAAAGCCGATCCCTACAGCGTTGGCGACACCCGCATGGCCTCCTGCCTGGAAAAGGATGGCGCCAAACTGGGCACCGTCGAGCACCTGATGTCGGCTCTGGCCGGCCTGGGTATCGACAACCTCTATGTCGATGTCGACGCCGCCGAAATTCCGATCATGGACGGTTCGGCCGGCCCCTTCGTCTTCCTGCTGCAATCGGCTGGCATCGAGGAACAGAATGCCGCCAAGAAATTCATCCGCATTCGCAAGACGGTCGAGGTCCGCGAGGGTGACAAGTGGGCGCGCCTCGAACCTTATGAGGGTTTCCGCCTGTCGTTCTCCATCCTGTTCAACCATCCGGCGGTCGATCAATCCGGCACACGGGTCGACATGGACTTCGCCGACGATTCCTACGTCCAGGACATTGCCCGGGCGCGCACCTTTGGTTTCACCCAGGATGTCGAAGCTCTGCGCTCGCAGGGACTGGCTTTGGGCGGCAGCCTCGACAACGCCATCGTGATGGACGAATACCGGGTACTGAACATGGAAGGGCTACGCCTGCCCGACGAGTTCGTGCGCCACAAGGTGCTCGATGCCATCGGCGATCTCTACCTTGCGGGCCATCCGCTACTCGGCGCCTTCATCGCCCACAAGTCGGGCCACGCCATGAATAACCGGTTGTTGCGGGAACTGCTGGCCGACGCCACGGCATGGGAGTGGGCCAGTTTCGAGCGCGCCGAGGCTGCGCCGGAACATGTTGCCCACCTCTATCCCCAGTTGGCGTAATGCTGCTGTTACGTATCGTTGGTGTTCTGACGGCCATCACCATCGGCGCCGGCATTCTTGCCTACCTCTTTTCCGGCGACAAACGCTATCTGCACCTGTCCAGCCGCGTCGCCAAGTACGCGCTGATCTTCGTCCTGGTCGTGCTGGCACTCATGTTCCTCGAACGCGTCATCGTTCTCTAGTCATGATCGATCCACCAGTCGCGTCAATGCAGTCCTCAGGGCCGAGCCTTCAGGCAGATCATCTGCGAGCGATGTAAGTGCCCGCTTTTGCTCTTCGCCCATTCCAGTGCGGATTCTTGGCGGCTCCGCCTGTCGCCTGTCGACGTCGGGTTGCACCCGAATATCGATTCCGGTAACCTCCGCCGCCTCAGAACGAAAAACCGCTGCCAGGCGGGGTTCCATCTGTTTCAGTTTGGCGGCGACCGCGCCGTTAACGGCGTGGATGATAATTTTCCCCAACTTGAAGTTGGCAACCCGTGCCTGTCGCGCAAGCGGAGTCGCGGATTCAAAAACGCGCTGGAGCCGCAAGAGGCGCCGCGCATGACCGGAAAGCCGGGCTAGGCCGGCGTCGGCCAACAGGCAGTCTTCCAGGCTGCGGGCGTGGCCACGCTTTGGGCGCATGGTTCGGCACTATCGAGAAGGAGTAGGGACGTGCATATTATTCTCGTCTCCGACCGACTGGCAACGGCGAAAACCATCGTCCTGACCCAGCGGCACGTGGTCATGGTCACGGTGGCGCTGGTGGCTATCGTGATCGCCTTGTCGTCGCTGTTTTCCTATGTCACCGTTCGCCACGCGGCGGAGATCAGGCTGCCGTTCCTGCAGCAGCTCTTGCAGGCAACCACCGCCGAGGAGAACCGTGCCAGCCGCGAGTTCGTCCGCGAGAACATCAATGCCATGGCCGTCAGGCTCGGTGAAATGCAGGCCCAGTTGCTCCGACTTGATTCCATGGGCGAGCGCGTGGCCGGCTTGGCTGGCATCAAGCCGCAGGATCTCGGGGCGATCGGGCGAGCCAAGGACGGGCGGGGCGGTCCGCTGATCCAGCCGACATCGCTTTCGGCCGACGAACTTCGCACTGCCCTGGACTCGCTTTCGCATCAGCTCGAGGTCAAGAGCGATGCCCTGTCGCTGCTGGAAACCCAATTGCTCGACGAGCGGATCCGCAAGAGCCAACTGCCGACATCAATGCCGGTCGAACTGGCGTGGAATGCCTCCAGCTATGGCTGGCGGGCCGATCCGATTACCGGCGAGACGGCGATGCACACGGGCGTCGACTTCACCGCCGATGTCGGTACGCCGATCAAGTCTGCCGCGGCGGGTGTCGTGGTGAACGTGGAAAAGCATCCCAGCTACGGCAATATGGTCGATATCGATCACGGCAACGACCTTATCACGCGTTACGCCCATTGTTCGACGATCCTGGTGCAGCCGGGCTCGCTGGTGAAACGTGGCCAGAAGATTGCAGAGGTAGGCAATACCGGCCGCACGACGGGTCCGCATCTGCATTTCGAGGTGCGCGTCAAGGGTGTGACGCACAATCCCAACAGCTTCCTGCAAATGGCGCAGGCGAACAGCAGCCGGGCTGCCCATCGCCACTAATTGCCGCTGAGGCATGCGGGGTCGGTCAGAACCCGCATGCTAAAATGCCGCCTTTGCCCATTTAAGGCGGCCACCCCATGATTTCCGGCCTTCTCAAGAAGATATTCGGCAGCCGCAACGACCGGCTGATCAAACAGTATTCCCAGACCGTCAGCCGCATCAACGCCTTTGAGCCAACCCTGCAGGCGTTGACCGACGAGCAGTTGCGCGCCAAGACCGAAGAGTTCAAGGCGCGCCTGGCCAAGAGCGAAACTCTTGACGATCTGCTGCCGGAGGCATTCGCGGTCGTCCGCGAAGCCGGCAAGCGCGCACTCGGCATGCGCCACTTCGACGTGCAGATGATCGGCGGCATGGTGTTGCACAACAACAAGATCGCCGAAATGCGTACCGGCGAGGGCAAGACGCTGGTGGCGACATTGCCCGCCTACCTGAACGCCTTGACCGGCAAGGGCGTCCATATCATCACCGTAAACGATTACCTGGCCAGCCGCGATGCGGAGTGGATGGGCCGTCTGCACCGCTTCCTCGGCCTCACCGTTGGCGTGAACCTTTCGCAGATGCCGCATGACCAAAAACAGGCTGCCTACGGCGCGGACATCACCTACGGCACCAATAACGAGTTCGGCTTCGACTACCTGCGCGACAACATGGTGTATTCACCCAGTGAGCGGGTACAGCGTGGGCTTGCCTATGCCATCGTTGACGAAGTGGACTCGATCCTGATCGACGAGGCGCGTACACCGCTGATCATTTCCGGCCAAGCCGAGGACCACACCGACCTCTACGTCAAGATGAACGCCGTACCGCCACTGCTGACTTTAGGTGAGGCGGCGAAGACCCAGGAGGAGCAGGATACTGGCGACTACACGGTTGACCTCAAGTCGCACCAGGTGCTGTTGACCGAGGAGGGTCACGAGAAGGCCGAACGCATCTTGGCGCAGATGGGCCTGCTGGCCGAAGGCGCCAGTCTCTACGAGCCGGCCAACATCCTGCTCATGCACCACCTCTACGCCGCCTTGCGTGCCCACAACCTGTTCCACCTCGACCAGCAGTATGTGGTGCAGAACGGCGAGGTCGTCATCGTCGACGAATTCACCGGCCGCCTGATGGCCGGCCGGCGCTGGTCCGACGGTTTGCATCAGGCCGTCGAGGCGAAGGAGGGCGTGCAGATCCAGTCCGAAAACCAGACCCTGGCTTCGATCACCTTCCAGAACTACTTTCGCATGTACGGCAAGCTGGCCGGCATGACGGGCACGGCGGACACCGAAGCCTATGAATTCCACCAGATCTACGGCCTGGAGACGGTGGTCATTCCGACCAACAAGCCGATGATCCGCGACGATGCCAACGACCAGATCTTCCGCACCGCGCACGAGAAGCACGCGGCGATCATCGCCGACATCAAGGACTGCGCCGGGCGCGGCCAGCCGGTGCTGGTAGGCACCACGTCCATCGAAAATTCCGAACTGCTTTCCGGCCTGCTCGACAAGGAAAAGCTGCCCCACCAGGTGCTCAACGCCAAGCAGCATGCCAAGGAGGCGGAGATCGTCGTCCAGGCCGGCCGGCCTGGCGTCATCACCATCGCCACCAACATGGCCGGCCGCGGTACCGACATCGTGCTCGGCGGCAGCATCGAGAAACAGATCGCGGCCATCCGCGATGACGAAGGTCTTTCCGCCGCAGAAAAGGAAAGCCACCTGGTGCCGCTGAAGGCGGACTGGCAGAAGCTGCACGACCAGGTGCTGGCGGCCGGCGGCCTGCACATCATCGGCTCCGAGCGCCACGAGTCGCGCCGCATCGACAACCAGTTGCGCGGCCGTTCCGGTCGTCAGGGCGACCCCGGTTCCAGCCGCTTCTACCTGTCGGCGGAAGATCCGCTGATGAAGATCTTCGGCGGCGACCGCCTGAAGGCGATCATGAGTTCCAAGCTGGTTGCTCTGCCCGACGGCGAGCCGATCGAGCATCCGCTGGTCACGCGACAGTTGGAGTCGGCGCAGCGCAAGGTCGAGCAGCGCAACTTCGACATCCGCAAGCAATTGCTGGAATACGACGACGTCGCCAACGACCAGCGCAAGGTAATCTACCAGCAGCGCAACGAATTGCTCGACGCGGAAGATATTTCCGAGACCATCACCGCCATGCGCCAGGGCCTGGTGCACGACACCTTCCGCATCTACGTGCCGGCGGAGAGCGTCGAGGAACAGTGGGAAATCGTCGGTCTCGAAACCGCGCTGGCGGCTGAATTGCAGCTCAAGCTGCCGGTCGGCGACTGGCTGAAGGCAGAGCCCAACCTTTCCGACGACGACATTCTCAAGCGCATCATCGATGCCGCCGACGCTTCCTACGCTGATAAGAAGGCGCTGGTGCCGGCAGAGGCCTGGGCTGGCTTCGAGCGCAATGTCATGCTGCAGAGCCTGGACACGCACTGGCGCGAGCATCTGGCGGCGCTCGATCACCTGCGCCAGGGCATCCACCTGCGTGGCTATGCCCAAAAGAACCCGAAACAGGAATACAAGCGCGAGGCGTTCGAATTGTTCGAGGGGCTGCTTCAAGTCGTGCGTACCGAAGTCACCAAACTGCTGATGACCGTCGAGGTGCGTTCCGAGCAGCAGATCGAGGAAGCAGAGCAGCAGCATCCGGCGGTCGAGAACGTCCAGTACCACCACGCCGACTACGACGAAGCTCTCGGTGCCACGGACGACACGCCGAAGCCGCAGAAGCCGATCGAGCGCGCAATGCCGAAGGTCGGCCGCAACGATCCCTGCCCCTGCGGCAGCGGCAAGAAGTTCAAGCACTGTCACGGCAAATTGAATTGAGCGAATTGCGCACCATCGCCGAAGACGGCGACGGTGTCGTCATCCTCGACCAGACCCGGCTGCCGGCGCAGACCGCTTTTGTTCGCCTGGCCACGCTCGATGAGGCGGCGCACGCCATTCGCGTCATGCAGGTACGCGGTGCGCCGCTGATCGGTGCCACGGCGGCCTACGGCATCGCGCTTGCACTGCACGAAGGCATCGATCTCGACAAGGCCATATCGGTGCTGGCCGCCACCCGGCCGACGGCCGTGAATCTGCGCTGGGCTCTCGACCGCATGCATCGCGTCCTTGGAAAGTCAGCCGTGGTCGCACGCCACGAACTGGCCTGGCAGGAAGCGCGTGCCATCGCCCGCGAGGACGAGGAAGCCAACGCCGCCATCGGCCGCCATGGCCTGCCGTTGTTGCAGGCCGTCGGGCGGCGTCCCGTTCAGGTGATGACCCACTGCAATGCCGGTTGGCTGGCGACTGTCGCCCATGGCACGGCAATTTCGCCGATCTACACCGCGCACAAAGCTGGCATCGACGTTCATGTCTGGGTATCGGAGACCCGGCCGCGCAACCAGGGACTGCTCACCGCGTGGGAATTGAACCACGCTGGCGTCAGTCACACGCTGATCGCCGACAACACCGCCGGCCTGCTGATGATGCAGGGCAAGGTCGATCTGGTCATTGTCGGCGCCGACCGCATCGCCGCCAACGGCGACACGGCCAACAAGGTCGGCACCTACCTGAAGGCGCTGGCTGCCCGCGAGCATGGCGTAGCGTTCTACGTCGCCGCGCCGGTATCGACCATCGATTTCGATTGCGCGAATGGCGCCGCCATTCCTATCGAGGAGCGCGACGCTAGGGAAGTCAGTCATGGTGATACGCCGGTTGCGAATCCGGCTTTCGACGTGACGCCGGCCCGGCTCATCGCCGGCATCATCACCGAGCAGGGAATTTTCCCCGCCAGCGGCCTGGCTGCGATCAAGCGATGAGCGACACCGAACTCAAGGCGGCTGTTCTCGCCACCGCCCAGGCCATGAATACTGTCGGCATCAATCGCGGCGCCGCCGGCAACGTCAGCACCCGCCACCGCGACGGCTTTCTGATCACGCCGACCGGCATGGCTTACGATGCCTGCGAGTCGGAGGACGTCGTGTTCGTCGGCCTCGATGGGCGTGCTCAAGGTCGGCGCAAGCCTTCTTCCGAATGGCGCTTCCATCGCGATATCTATGCGGCGCGGCCGGAAGCCGGCGCCATCGTTCACGCCCATTCGCCGTTTGCCGTCAGCCTCGCCTGCATGGGCTGCGCGATCCCGCCCTTCCATTACATGGTGGCGCGCTTCGGCGGCAGTCAGGTGCGCTGCGCGGACTATGCCACCTTCGGCAGCCAGGAACTTTCCGACGCTGTGGTCAGCGCGCTTGAGGGCCGTTGCGGCTCCCTGATGGCGCACCACGGCATGGTGGTGTTCGGCCGCGACCTCGATCAAGCCCTGGCGCTGGCGGTGGAACTTGAGACGCTGTGCGAGCAGTACTGGCGCGTGCTGCAGATAGGCGGGCCGCGCTTGCTGCCCGACGACGAGATGGTGCGCGTGCTGGCGAAGTTTGCCGATTACGGCAAGCAGGACTAGACCAGGCCGCTGCTCCTCAATTCGTCTTTCAGGTAGGCGTAGTAGACCGGCGCGGCGATGACGCCCGGCAGCCCGAAAGCTGCCTCCATCGTCAGCATGGCCAGCAGCAGCTCCCAGGCCTTGGCGGCGATCTGGGCGCCGACGATGCGGGCATTGAGGAAGTATTCCAGCTTGTGGATCACCACCAGGAATACCAGCGAGGCCACCGCCACCTGCGATGAATGCGCCAGGCTGACGACCACGATGACCGTGTTGGAGACGAGGTTGCCGAGCACCGGCACCAGGCCGACAACGAACGTCAGCGCGATCATGGTCTTGGTCAGCGGCAGATGAATGCCGAACAGCGGCAGCGCGACGACCAGGTAGCAGGCGGTCAGCGCCGTGTTGATGGCGGAGATTCGTACCTGCGCGAAGACAACGCGACGGAAGGCCTCGGCCAGTCGACGCGCCCGCTCCGCCAGTGCCGCCGCCAACGGGCGCATTCCCTCGCCGGTCGCGGTTTCCTCACGCAAGGCGATCAAGGCGCCGACGACGAGGCCGATCAGGACATGGGCGAAACCGCGCGCCGCATGCTTCCCGGCCAGTTGCAACTCGGCGCCATGTTCGCGCAGCCAGCGCGCGAACGCATCCTTGAGTGCCTCTACGTTGTCCGGCAACGTGCCGGCAATCCAGTCCGGCAGCGATTGGCGCGAGCCTTCCAGTATTTCCGCCATCTTCGCCGTCAATCCTTGCAAGCTGCCGGCATCGCTGCGAAAAATGTGGATGAGGGCGCCGATGGCCAGCCCAACCACGGCGATCGTGGTGATCGCGAACAGCGCGACTGCCGTCATCTTGGCGCGCCGGTCGGTCAGATGACGCTCGAGTCGGGGCGCGGCAATGTGCACCAGTTCATAGACCAGCAGTCCGGCCAGCAGGGCCGGCAGCAGATGCAGGCCAACGATCAGGACCAGGACGAGGGCGGCAAGCAGCCAGGAAACCTGGCGAAGGCGGTCATGGGTCATCGCGATGTTCAAAGTATCGGCACGCCCTGCTTCTCGCCACGCTCGTATACCACGTTGGCGCGGCCGACGATCAATGAGTCGAGCGGCCCGATGCGATCGGTGTCCTTGTTCGTGTAGGGCAGGCGATGCAGCACATAACGCAGGGCGTTGAGCCGCGCGCGCTTCTTGCAATCCGACTTGATGACGGTCCAGGGCGCGTCGGCGGTGTCGGTGTAGAAGAACATCGCTTCCTTGGCCTTGGTGTAGTCGCCCCACTTGTCCAGCGAGGCGAGGTCGATGGGCGACAGCTTCCACTGCTTGAGCGGATGCACCTTGCGCTCCTTGAAGCGGCGGCGTTGCTCGTCACGGCTGACCGAGAACCAGAACTTGATCAGGTGGATGCCCTGGCGCACCAGCATGCGCTCGAACTCCGGCGCCTGGCGCATGAACTCTTCGTACTCGCCGCTGCTGCAGAAGGCCATGACGCGTTCGACGCCGGCGCGGTTGTACCAGGAACGGTCGAAGAAGACGAGCTCGCCGGCGGTCGGCAGGTGTTGGGCGTAGCGCTGGAAATACCATTGGCCGCGCTCGACTTCACTTGGTTTTTCCAGGGCGACGACGTGGGCGCCCCGTGGATTGAGGTGTTCCATGAAGCGCTTGATAGTGCCGCCCTTGCCCGCGGCATCGCGGCCCTCGAAGAGCAGCACCACGCGCTGGCCGGTATCCTTGATCCAGGCCTGTAGCTTGAGCAGTTCCACCTGCAGGCGGTACTTCTCCCGTTCGTAGGTACGGCGCGACATCAGGTTCTTGTAGGGATAGCCACCATCGCGCCAGCCGGCGGCCAGTTCGGCGTCCGGGTCGACATTGTTCTCCGCCTGCGAGGCCAGACGCCGTTCCTTGAGCAGGCCCTTGAGCAAGGCCACCGCTTCCTCGTGGGGAGCCCCGGACAACAGATCGCGCATGGCGGCCAGACGCTTGCCCTGAGCGGCATCCTGAGCCTGCGTGACGGCGAAGGATTCGATGCGCTCCGGTGTCGTCGTCGGGCCGATGTCGCCGGCCGTCGCCGGGCGCGTGCGTGCGGTCTTGATCGTGCGGGCAGGGCGTGGCGCTGCTGTGGCGGTCTTGCGGGCGGGCTTGTTCTTGGCTGCGGGCTTCCTGAGTGTCATATCGTCATCCGAACAGATCGTCGAGGGGATTCTTCTGCGAGCCCGAAGCAGAGTCAGTCGCGGCGACTCGCCGGCCGTCAAATTCTTCCTCGACGTTGTCGCGATAGATGCTCCATGGCGAACTGGCGGTGGACAACCGCCGCCAGATCTCGTAGCCGACGCCGGCGTACTCGAGCGTGGTGCCGTCATCCATTTGCACTCTCAGCAAGCGGGCGCTGGCGTCATAGCCGATGGCGCGCAACCTGCCGGAACTGATCTTCTTCATTTCCATGATGCCGGGGTCTGTCGATGGCCAGCACGAATGACAGCATTGTTGCCGGTCTTGTCTTGGGAGTAAAGTCGACGCTCGCCCAGACAGTCGCCGCGAGCGACGGACGCGTCGAATCTCTCAAGAACATGTTTTCTTCGCCCGACTATTTCGGCTGGTTAGCTTCCCTCGCGCGCCGGTTGTTGTACGCCTGGATACGCACCCGGGTGTTTCCCGACAGCCCGGCAGAGCTGGCCCTGGATCCAGGCCGGCCGGTTTGCTACGTGCTGCAGGACCGGCGCCTGTCGAACGTTCTTGTGCTGATCGAGGAAACGCTGCGGGCCGGGCTACCATCTGCCCGCGCACCGCTCGCAATAGGGCCATCCGGCCGGGGCAAGGCGCCACGTTCATTCTTCTGCCTCAATCGAACCGCCTCACTGGCCGCGCCCGCCCGTGATCGTTACGGCCATTCGACGCTGCTGGTGCACATGGTGCAGGCGGCCATGGCCGATGCGTCTTTCGATGTGCAACTGGTGCCGGTGACGATACTCTGGGGCCGTTCGCCGCGCAGCCAGGACTCGGTGCTGAAGGCGCTCTTTTCAGAGACCTGGGGGCCGACCGGCCACTTCCGGCAGTTGCTCGCCATACTGGTCCACGGTCGCGACACTCTCGTCCGCTTCAATGCGCCACTTTCGCTGCGCGAATTGCTGAGTGAAGGTCTCGACGAGTCACGCGCATTGCGCAAGCTCGCCCGAGTGCTGCGGGTGCATTTCCGTCGCCAGCGGGAACAGGCGATCGGCCCGGATCTCTCGCACCGAAACACACAGGTCGAGCGGCTGCTGGCGGCCCCGGCGGTGCGGCAGGCGATTGCAGCCGAGACAGTCAGTCGTGGCATCACACTGGCCGAGGCGCAGGCGCGTGCACGGGAGTTCGCCCTCGAGATTCCCTCCGACTATTCCTACGGCGTCGCGCGCGCTTTCGAACTTTTCCTCGACTGGCTGTGGACGCGCCTCTACGATGGTGTCGAGGTGCGCAACTTCGAGGCGCTCGATGGCATTGCGGCAGGCAGCGGCATCGTCTATTTGCCCTGCCATCGCAGCCACATCGACTACCTGCTGCTGTCGTTCATCATCTATCGCCATGGCCTGACGCCGCCGCACATTGCCGCCGGCATCAATCTGAACCTGCCGCTGGTGGGACCGCTGCTGCGCCGGGGCGGCGCCTTTTTCCTGCGCCGCAGCTTCAAGGGCGAGCCTTTGTATGCCGCTGTCTTTCACGAATACCTGCACCTCATGATCTCGCAGGGGTTTCCGATCGAATACTTCATCGAAGGTGGTCGCAGCCGCAGCGGCCGCATGCTGCCACCGCGCGCCGGCATCCTCGGCATGACCGTGCAAAGCTACCTGCGCGATCACACCCGCCCCCTGGTCTTCGTGCCGGTGTACATCGGCTATGAAAAGCTGGTCGAGGGGAAGAGCTTCGTTGGCGAGCTGGAAGGCAAGCCCAAGCGTGGCGAGTCCCTGTGGGGGCTGATCAGCAGCGTGCGCAGACTGCGCAACGAGTTCGGGAAAGTGCATGTGAACTTCGGCCGTCCCTTGTACCTCGCGGAGTTTCTCGATCGGTCACACAGCGGCTGGGCCGACGAGGCGCCGGAACTCCAGGCCGCCTGGGTAAGGCAGACTACGGCCGAGGCGGCAGTCGAACTGGCCCGGCGCATCAATGAAGTTGCGGTCATGACACCCATCAACCTGGCGGCACTCGTGCTGCTGGCGACGCCCAAACGTGCGGTGGATGAGGAGACCCTGTTCCGGATGGTGGCCCACTATCAGGCCCTGGTACGCGCGGCACCTTATGGAGCACTGGCCGTGCCTGACGATCAATCGCCGGAGCAGGTGGTGGAGCACGCTTGCCGCCTGGGCGTGGTCGAACGGATTGCGCACCCCTTGGGCGACCTGTTGCGGGTTCCGGACGGAGAAGCGCCCCTGCTGGCGTACTTTCGCAACAACGTCCTGCATCTGGTCGCCCTGCCGGCACTGCTGGCCTGCCTGCTGGCTCATAACCCCCGCTTGGAGAAAGCCAGAGTCTCGGCCGCCATCAGCCGCCTGCTGGTTCTGGCTCATTCCGAGTTGTTCCTCCGCTGCACGCCGGCCGATGTGCCATCGGCTCTCGAAGACGTGCTTGCCATATTGGCCGCACGTGGCCTGGTTTCCCTGGATGGCGACGATCTGGTCGCACCCGACCCCAACAGCCGCGAGTTCGCGGAACTGCACTTGCTCGGCGAGACCATGCAGCCGACCCTGGAGCGCTATCTGCTCACCCTGGCGTTGCTGCAGCACTATGGCTCGGGGAATCTGAGCCGACGCCGGCTCGAGGAATCCTGCCACCTGCTGGCCCAGCGTTTGGCTTTGCTCTATGAATTCAATGCGCCCGAGTTCGCCGAGCGCAGCCTGTTCGCCAACGTGGTTGAGAATCTGTTGGCGGCCGGACTGCTGCGGGCGGATGCCGAAGGCTTGCTGCACTTCGACGAGCGCATTGGCGCGCCCGCTGCCGATGCCGAACTGCTCCTGGCCGCCGAGGTGCGCCAGACCGTACGACGCATAGCGGCGCAACCGGCCCCGAGTCTGGCGATCTCAGAACAGGGCTAGGCGCCATTCGAGCCAGATCACGCGCTTGATGGGTGCGCGTGCGTAGGCGGAATCATTGGCCCCGCCCGACTGGCGCAGGCCACCGGACAGGCGTTGGCGATTGCCTTCGTATGCGGTCCCGACGGTGAGTACCAGGCCGCCATCGCGCGGTGTGGCCAGGAGTTCCGCGTAGGGTTTGAAGCCATCGCGGTCGTCATGGCCGACGCGCAGCAGCAGGTTCTCGCGCAGCAGATTGGTGTTGAGGTAAGCCTGGCTCGACCAGCCGACATTGCCGGCAATCGCCGCTGCTGGTGCAAGGCCAGCCAGCGCGCGCTGGCTGGCGGTGAGGGCATCGAGGCGTTGCCATTCGGCGCGGCTGTAGGCATCGGCGTCGTACCAGGCTTCTGCCAGCACGCTCCAGCCCGACTCGCCCGTCCATTGCGCGCCAGCGACCAACTTGAGACCATCCTGACGCGTCGCTTCCGCCATCGGGTCGGTGGTGGCGAGCAGGCCGCCAGTTTCCGTCATGGAGTTGATTGTCTTGCGGTAGTGGCGCTCATACAGGGCCGCACCGTGGAATGACCACTCATCGCCGACAACGCGCGTCGCGCCAAAACCGGCCTCGATGCCGTGCCGTTGGGACAGGCGGGCGACTGCGTGCAAGTCGTCGCCGCCAGCCAGACGATACCAATGGAAAGCCAGGGCCGGGTCGCGGTTGTCGTCGCTGCCACCGCCTTCGCCGGGCCGCACCCAGGCCAGGGTCCATGCCTCGTCGGCGTTGAACTTCTCCACGGCGAGGAGTGGCTGGCCGACCAGGGCCGGCAGGTTGACGCCGCGCCGGTTCTCCCGCTGTATCAAGTCGAGCGGGCGGAAGCCGAAGCCGACGCCCCACGACATTACCTTTTTACCCGCCGTGAAGCCCATGCCTTCGCCAAGTTCGCCATCGTAGTAGAACTGGTTGGCGATGCCGTGATACTCGGGTTTGGCATCCTGTGCGACCTGCCAGCGCAGCGTGCCCTGGGCATTGAAGCCGCCTTCGCGCGCACGCAATTCGAGATCCTGCCTGGAGGTGCGATCAGGCAACGAGACGATGGGTGGGCCGACGAAATAAGGACTGGCGCGGTTACCGGTCGCGACTTGAGGCGCGACGATGATGCTGGCGTTCAGATCCATCGCCTGCGCGGGCAGCGCCAGGACGAGGCCCGTCGCGATGAGGGCCAGGCGCACGGTCACCAGCCGGCGAGGCTGTTGCGCACCAGTGCCGCCGGGTTGAAAAATTCGTCCGGCGCCTCCTTGGCCACGAGGCTGCGGTAGCGCACCACGGTGCGGCGGTTGGGCTGGATGTCGTCGAGCAGCAGCATGGTCATGATGCGCTGATGTCCGTCGACGACTCTCGGCGCGTACCAGGCTTCCTTGGCACGCTTGCCGGAGCCGACATAGAGATCGGCCTTGATCGGCAGCTTGCTGGCCTTATCCAGATAAAGCTCGACGCGAGAGTAGGTGACCCCATTGCGTGCGGCGGCAAGATCGAGGTGGAGGCAACGGTGTGCCTTGGCAACGGGCATATCGGGCAGGCCCGCCGGCACCTGTGGGCAGTCCGTTTCACCGGCGATGCTGCCGTCGTAGTCCTCGCTCCAGGTCATGTTGGCGATGTCGCCGGTGGAGGCCTCGCCCAGCAGCTTCTGGCTGGCAGTGATGCGCAGCGGCCGCTGGCTTTCGGGCATCAGCAGCCAGAACTGGTCGGCCAGCATCAGGACCTTCTGGCCGATCTCGGACGGTGATTTCATCAGCACCAGCGAACGCCGGCCGGGCTTCACGTAGACCGTGTAGAGCCGTTCCTTGTCGAGCACGTCGTTGCGGAACAACTCGACATGGGTCTCGACGCGCACGGCCGCGGCGGGCAGGCGGAAGGCGTCGGCCTGCTTGAGTAGCGCCACGACCTCGTCGGCAGCGAATGCGGGCAGCGCAACGAGTGCAATGGCGAAGGCGTGAAGTTGCTTAGACATGACCAAGGGCTTCCACAATGGACTTGCGTGCTGCCTTGCGGCTGACGAACCAGGCTGCGGTGGCGCAGAGCGCGATGATGGTGGCGTCGGTGATCACATACAGCGGCAGCGACGCGTTCACCAGCAGCGGATAGCCGACCGAGCGTCCCGGTGGCGGGGGCATTTCCATGCCAGCATAAGGAAGGAGCAATACCACCAGTCCGGCCAGCACGGTACCGACCGCTGCTCCGACGGCGCCGATCAGCGCGCCTTCGCGCACGAACTGGGCGACGATCTCTCCCGGCAGCGCGCCCAGCGCACGCAAGGTGCCGATCTCGCGCGTGCGCTCGACCACCGCCATGGCCAGCGTGTTGGCCACCGAAAAGAACACCAGCGCGGCGATGATGAGTCCCAGGAGGCCGAAAATCCGATTGTAGATGGCGCGCACCGACTGGTAGTAGAACGCCTGTTCCCACCAGGGCTTGTAGGCATGAGCGGGATCGGCGGGCGCCAGTTCGTCGTTAACGCCGGGTGTGATGTCGGTGTTGTCAAGATAGACGGACAACGTGCTGATGCGCTCGCTCATGAGAAGGTGCTGTGCCGTTTTCACGTCCGTGTAGACGAGGCGCTTGTCGACCTCGCGCCAGCCGGTCGAGATGATGCCGGTAACGATGACGTCGATGGCATTGATCCCGCCGGCGGTGGTGGTGGCCAGCAGAGTGAGGCCGGTGCCGGGACGGGCGTTGAGGCTGCGAGCGAGGTCGGTACCCAGCACCACTGCTGGCAGGCGTTCCTCGCCTTCCTGGGCCAGGCTGCCTTCGATCAGTTTCAGGAAGGGGCCGCGCACCTCCGCCTCGGCTTTCAGGTCGGCGCCGATGCCGAGGAAGATTACGGACTTGTCGCCGTTCGAAATCAGACCGGAAAGAGAAATGCGTGGCAGCACTCGGCGCACCCGCTTGTCCTGCTCCAGTTTCGCAGTCAGTTCCCGGTAGTCGGCGAGACCATACTGCATCGGGGTTTCCTCGTCACGATCGAAAAAGTTCTTGCCGGCGATGGTGAGGTGACCGAACTCGCGCGCCGCCCCTTCGCGCAGCGAGTCGTAGGTATAGAGGGCGAAGCCGCTGGCCACCAGCACGGCGGTGCAACCGACGGTGGCGATCAGAATGGTGACCAGCGAGCGCCGCCGGTTACGCAGCACATTCTTCCAGGCGAGCAGCAGGGCGTTCATTGCAGCACCCCGTCCGTGATGGCGCGCACCTGGTCGCAATGGGCCGTCATGCGGTCGTCGTGGGTGGCTATGAGGAAGGTGGCACCATGCCGCTCGCCGAGCGCTTTCATCAGGTCCACCACCTGGCTGGCGGTGGCGGTATCGAGATTGGCGGTCGGCTCGTCGGCAATCACCAGAGTCGGCGACTTGACCAATGCGCGGGCGATGGCGACGCGCTGGCGCTGACCGCCGGAGAGTTGATCGGGGCGGCGGTCAGCCAGTCCGGTAAGGCCCACCTGGGCCAGAATCTCGTCGCTCAGGCGGCGTCGCTCAGGCGGTGGTACGTCGACCAGCAGCAATGGATACTCGACGTTGTCGCGCACGCTCATCACCGGCACCAGGTTGTAGCTCTGGAAGATGAAGCCGATGCGCCGCCGCCGGATCAGCGTGCGTGCCGTATCATCAAGGCCGCCGACGTCCTCGCCGGCGAGCAGATATCGTCCCGCGTCGAAGTTGTCGATGAGGCCGCAGATGTTGAGCAGCGTGCTCTTGCCACTACCCGAAGGGCCGCGTACGGCGACGAAGGCGCCAGCCGGCACTTCGAGGTCGATACCCCGCAAGGCCGACACATCCTCGTCGCCCATGTGATAGTGCTTGACGATGCCGGTCAGCGCGATTGCGGGCGCTGTCATCGCGCCTTCGCCCAGGAGTCCTTCAGCGTCACCGCGCGGTTGAACACCGGCGTGCCGGGTCGTGAATCCGCCCGGTCGGCGACGAAGTAGCCGTGGCGCTCGAACTGGAAGCGCTCTTCCGGCTTGGCATCCTTCAGGGCCGGTTCCAGTTGCGCGGTGATGACTTCCTTGGAGTGCGGATTGAGGTCGGCGATGAATTCACTGCCGCCGGCGCCGGGGCTTTCCGCGGCGAACAGCCGGTCGTAGAGCCTAATTTCGGCCTGGTAAGCATGCCTGGCCGACACCCAGTGGATGTTGCCCTTTACCTTCACACTATCGGCGCCAGGCGTGCCGGACCTGGTCTCAGGCAGGTAGATGCAATGGACGGCCGTGACGCGGCCGTTGTCGTCCTTGATGCAGCCGGTGCATTTCACCACGTAGCCATAGCGCAGGCGCACCGTGTTGCCGGGGAATAGGCGGAAGTAACCCTTGGGCGGTGTTTCGGTGAAGTCCTCGCGCTCGATCCAGAGTTCCTTCGAGAACGGAATCTCGCGTTTTCCCCATTCCGGTTTCTGTGGATGATTGGGTGCTTCGCAGAGTTCCTCCTGCTCTTCCGGATAGTTCTCGATCACGAGCTTCACCGGGTCGAGCACAGCGATGCGGCGCGGCGCAGTTTCGTTGAGGTGATCGCGCATGCAGCCTTCGAGCACGCTCATGTCGATCCATGAATCGGACTTGGCGACTCCGATCATCTCGGCGAAGCGGCGAAAGCCTTCGGCCGTGAAGCCGCGCCGGCGCGCGCCAACCAGCGTCGGCATGCGCGGGTCGTCCCAGCCGTCGACGTGCTTTTCTTCGATCAGCTGGATCAGCTTGCGCTTCGACAGCACCACATAAGAAAGGTTGAGACGGGCGAACTCGATCTGCTGCGGCAGCGGCCGCTGCAGCAGGCCACCCTCGGCTAGCCGCTCCAGCAGCCAGTCGTAGAAGGGCCGCTGGTCTTCGAACTCCAAGGTGCAGATCGAGTGGGTGATGTTTTCCAGCGCATCCTCGATCGGGTGCGCGTAGGTGTACATCGGGTAGATGCACCACTTGTCGCCGGTGTTGTGATGGGTGGCACGCTTGATGCGGTAAATGGCCGGGTCGCGCAGGTTGATATTGCCGGCGGTCATGTCGATCTTCGCGCGCAGCACGTGAGCGCCGTCGGCGAACTCGCCGGCCTTCATGCGCCGGAAGAGGTTCAGGTTCTCGGCCGTGGAACGGTTGCGCCAAGGGCTATCCCTGCCCTTTTCCGTCAGCGTGCCGCGATTGGCGCGCATCTCCTCGGCGCTCTGCGAATCGACGTAGGCATGGCCGGACTCGATCAGGTACTCGGCGAACTGGTACATCCAGTCGAAGTAGTTGGACGCGTAGTAGAGGTTGGTGCCCCAGTCGAACCCGAGCCACCTCACCGCATCGACGATCGAATCGACGTATTCCTGCTCTTCCTTCTCCGGGTTGGTATCGTCGAAGCGCAGATGGCAGACGCCGTTGTAGTCCAGCGCCAGGCCAAAGTTGAGGCAGATGCTCTTGGCATGGCCGTAGTGCAGGTAGCCGTTAGGCTCCGGCGGGAAGCGGGTACGGATTTTCGGCGTGTCGCCACGGCTGACCTTGTGCTGCTCGGCCGGGCCGGGCTGGCCTGACCAGCGGCGGCCGGCATACTTGTCGGCGGCCAGGTCGGCGTCGATGATGTTGCGGATGAAGTTGGAAGCTTTGACTTCTGGATCGGCCATGGTCTGATCGCGCGGAATGATGCAAGGCGGCAATTCTACCGGCTAGGCGTAAAATCGCGAGCCATGACCTGGGCCGCCTCAATCGCCATCGCCATCGGCGCCGTCCTCGGCGCCTGGGCGCGTTGGGGCCTCGGCCTCTGGCTGAATCCGCTGTTTCCGCCAGTGCCGCTCGGAACGCTGGCGGCGAATCTCATCGGCGGCTATCTGGTCGGTGTGGCGGTGGCGGTTTTCCACATCAACGTCGAATTGCCGCCCGAGTTTAGGTTGTTCTTCGTCACCGGCTTCCTCGGCGCGCTGACAACGTTCTCCACCTTTTCCGCCGAAGTGGTGGCACTGGTCCGCAGCGCGCAGTATGCCTGGGCCATCGGTGCCGCCTCGCTGCATCTCTTTGGCTCGCTCCTGATGACGGGCCTGGGCATCTGGACCATCCTGCAGCTGGCCAAGTGAGGTTCGATCCGCAAGTGCGTCTGGCCGCGCGGCCGGCCATCGGCTATGACGAATTGCTGCCGGTCAACGCTAGGCGCGACGAGATCGCCAAGGCGATCCACCAGCATCAGGTCGTCGTCGTCTGCGGCGAGACCGGTTCGGGCAAGACCACGCAGCTCCCGAAGATATGCTTGGAACTGGGGCGCGGCAGCCATGGCCTGATCGGCCACACACAGCCGCGACGCATCGCGGCGCGCGCTACTGCAACTCGCATCGCCCATGAACTAAAAAGCGAACTCGGCAGATACGTCGGCTTCAAGATCCGCTTCACGGACCGGGTTTCCGGCGACACCTACATCAAGCTGATGACCGACGGCATCCTGCTTGCCGAGACGCAGGGCGATCCCTTGCTGCGGCAGTACGACACGCTGCTGATCGACGAAGCGCACGAGCGCAGCCTCAACATCGACTTCCTGCTCGGCTACCTGAAACAGCTGTTGCCGAAGCGGCCCGATCTCAAGATCGTGGTGACCTCGGCGACGCTTGATGCGGAGCGGTTCAGCCAGCACTTTGGTGGCGCGCCGGTGATCGAGGTGTCGGGGCGACTCCATCCCATCGAGATGCGCTATCGCCCCTTCGATGAACGGAAGGATGCCGACCTGAATGACGCCATCGTCGATGCGGTCGGCGAGGCGCACCGCGAAGGTCCCGGCGACGTGCTGGTCTTCCTGCCCGGCGAGCGGGAGATCCGCGAGGCGGCCGAAGCCCTGAGAAAGCATCATCCACCGGGTCTGGAAATCCTGCCGCTGTTCGCGCGCCAGTCGGCCCAGGAGCAGGCGCGCATCTTCGCCGGCCATCAGGGCCAGCGTGTGGTGCTGGCCACCAACGTCGCCGAGACATCGCTGACCGTGCCGGGCATTCGCTACGTCGTGGACACCGGTCTCGCGCGCGTGAAGCGCTATTCGCATCGCAACAAGGTCGAGCAGTTGCAGGCGGAGGCGATCTCGCAGGCAGCGGCCAAGCAGCGGGCCGGCCGCTGCGGCCGGGTGGCGGCGGGTGTCTGCTTCCGGCTCTATTCGGAGGAGGATTTCGCCAAGCGCTCGCCCTACACCGATCCGGAGATCCTGCGCTCCTCGCTGGCCGGCGTCATCCTGCGCATGAAGTCCTTGCACCTGGGCGACGTGGAAGATTTCCCTTTCCTGGAGGCACCGGCGCCGAAGATGATTTCGGATGGCTACCAGCTTCTGGCCGAGCTGGGCGCCATCGACGAGACCAGCAAGGAACTGACCCTTGTCGGGCAGGAGCTTGCCAAGCTGCCGCTCGATCCCAAGATCGGCCGCATGATCCTCGCCGCGCGGCAGCACGGCTGCCTGAAAGAGATGCTGGTCATCGCCGCCGCGCTCTCGGTGCAGGACCCGCGCGATCGGCCGCAGGAGCAGGCGGGCTCTGCTGATCAGGCACACGCAAAGTGGAAAGACGAGAAGTCCGAGTTCCTTTCGTATCTGAAGTTATGGACGGCAGCCGACGAGGTCTGGAAGCACGAATCGACCAACAAGCAACGCCAGTGGTGCCGGCAGAACTTTGTTTCCTGGCTGCGGCTGCGCGAGTGGCGCGACATCCATGGCCAGCTGCACGCGCTGTGCACGGAGCATGACTGGAAGGAGAACCAGATTCCAGCCGGTTACGACGCCATCCACAAGGCGCTGCTGACGGGCCTGCTTGGCCACATCGGTCTCAGGAATGAAGAGGATCGCAATTACCTCGGCGCCCGCGGCATCAAGTTCTTCATCCATCCCGGCTCGGCACTGGTGAAGAAGGCCGGACGCTGGATCGTGGCGGCGGAACTGGTGGAAACCTCGCGATTGTTCGCCCGCTGCATCGCCCGCATCGAGCCCGAATGGCTGGAGGAGGTCGGCGCTCACCTCATCCGCAAGCACGTCTTCGAGCCGCATTGGGAGAAGGGGCCGGGGCAGGTGGTGGCCTGGGAGCGGGTGACGCTTCATGGCCTGCTGCTGCACGGCAAGCGACGCGTGCACTACGGGCCGATCGATCCGAAACTGTCGCGTGAAATTCTCATCCGCAAAGCTCTGGTCGAGGGCGAAGTCGGCGAGGACTGGCTGAAGAAGTGGCGCTTCCTGCAACACAACCAGAAGCAGATGCGCGACATCGAACACCTCGAACACAAGTCGCGCCGCCCCGATGTGCTGGTGGACGAGGAACTGATCCACGCCTTCTACGAAGCGAAGGTTCCCGAAGGTATCACCACGCTCGCCGCCTTCGACAAGTGGCGCCGTGATGTGGAAGTCAAGGAACCCAAGCTGCTGTTTCTGGAAAGGGAACAGCTAATGCGTCACGAGGCGGCGGGCATCACTACCGACGCCTTCCCGCCAGACTTAGCGTACAAGAGTCAGTCGTGGCGACTCACCTACAAGCATGATCCCGGCGCGGCCGACGATGGCGTGACACTTTCGCTGCCGCTGGCGACGTTGAACCGGCTGTCAGCGATGCGCTGCGAATGGCTGGTGCCGGGCCTGCTGAAGGAAAAGGTGGTGGCGCTGCTGAAGACGCTGCCGCAGAAGTATCGCCATCGCGTGCAGCCGCTCGATGCATTGGCCGACGGTTTTTGTGATGAGGATCACGATCTCGACGAGTCGCTGGTGCGTGCGCTGACGCGCGCGGTGGAGGAGAAAATCGCCCTCAAGCTGCCGCTAGACGCCTTCCGGCCCGGCGAACTGCAGCCGCATCTATCGATGAACTTCCGCCTGCTCGACGAGCATGGCGGCACGCTGGCGATGTCGCGCAACCTCGCCGAGCTGCGCGCCGAGTATGGCGACTTCGCTGAGCCATCCGAGGAGAAGGCGGTGGCGCTGGAACGTGTCGATATGCGCGGCCAGTTCGCGCTGGCGTTGAAGGAACAGCTGAAATTCGTCGAGAAGAATCTGCCGCGCGAACTCGGCCTGCAATTCATGCCGCTCGGCAGCGAAAAGGAGCTGAAGGAGCAGATCGTCGCCGCGACGCTGGAACGCACCTGCCTTGTCGATCCGGTACCGGGCGACGAGGTCGCCTTCGATGCGCGCGTAGTCGTAGCCAGGGGCAGAGTGGTGCTGGTCGGGCAGGAGATCGCGCGACTCATCGGCGTGGTTCTCGCCGAATACTCCGGGTTGCAGAGGAAGCTCACGGCGATGCAGAAGGCTTTTCCGCAGGCTTGTGCCGACATTGCGGCGCAAACGTCGGCGCTCTTGGCGAAGAACTTCATCGTCGCGGTGCCCTACGAGCGCCTGGCCCATTTCCCACGCTACCTCAAGGCGACCGCGCTTCGCCTGGACAAGGCGCGCACAGACGTGGCGCGCGATACACGCCTGATGGCCGACTGGCAGAGGCTGGCGAAGCCTTGGGAGCGGGAGCGGCTGGCGCTGCTGAAATCGGGCCAGGTCGATCCGTTTCTGGAAGAGTTCCGCTGGCTGCTGGAGGAACTCCGCGTCGCCCTGTTCGCGCAGGAGCTGAAAACACCCTCGCCGGTCTCGGTCAAGCGGTTGCAGAAGATGTGGGAAACAAGGAGGTAGCCATGGGCTTTGGCGCACTCATCATCGGCGACGAAATCGTCAGGGGCAAGAGGCAGGACAAGCATTTTGAGCGGTTGCGGGCGATACTTGCCGCGCGCGGCCTGCATCTCGACTGGGTGCTCTACATGGGCGACAACCGGCCGCGCCTGATCGAGGCGCTGCGGCATTCGCTGGCTGGTGACGATGTGGTGTTCAGCTTCGGCGGCATCGGTGCCACGCCCGACGATCACACCCGCCAGGCGGCCGCTGCCGCTGCGGGCGTGTCGCTGGCATTGCATCCGGAAGCCGAGGAAAAGATACGCGCGCGCCTGGCGGCGATGAATCGTCCCGTCTCGCTGTCGATGCTCGAAATGGGCGCATTTCCCGTCGGCAGCCGGATCATTCCCAACCCGTTCAACGGCATCCCCGGATTCTCGTATGCGGACCACCACTTCGTGCCCGGCTTTCCGGAGATGGCTTGGCCAATGGTCGAGTGGGTACTCGACACCTTCTATCGCGAACGTTTCAACGCGAATCCCGAGGCCGAGGCGGCCATCATCGTCTGGGAGGGAATCGAGGGGCTGCTAGTGGACCTGATGGAGCGGATCGAACGCGACCACCCGGAGCTGACCGTCTTCAGCCTGCCGTCGGTCGGAACCGCCACCACGCGCCGCCATATCGAACTCGGTGTGCGTGGCGCGCCCGACGCGGTGCCGCGGGCAATGGCGGAGATCGAGGCCGAAATTGCCAGGCGCGGCCTGGCATTCGACCGAAAATAGATGAAAAAAAGCCCCAGCATGAAAGCTGGGGCTTGAACTCCAGCCTGTTGGGGCTGGGAGGAGGAGATAAACTGGTTTAGGCGGCCTTCTTGGCCTTCGGGGCGGTGCCGACGGCCTTGACGGTGGCGCTGGTCGCGGCGGCCACGTTGGCTTCAGCGATCTCGGCGACTTGCTTGGCAGCCTTGGTCATGCTGTCGTAGGCCGAGTTGGCGGCGGCGATCGCGGACTTGACGGCGGCAACGGCGACATCGGAACCGGCCGGGGCGTTCTTGACGGCCTTGTCGAGCGCGGAGGTGACGTTCTTGTTGGCCTCGGCGAATTGGGCTTCGAAAATCTTGGTCAGTTCTTCCTGGGTCTGCGAAGCGATTTCATAGATGCTGCGGGAGTAAGCAACAGCCTTCTCGACCGTCGGCTGGGCCAGGGAAGCCTGGACGTTCATCAGCTCTTGTATGTCCTTGACGCCCAGCAGTGACTTGGCGCTGGCAACGGTGTCTTCCAGCAGGTTACGGGCCGTGTTCAGGTTCAGGGCGGCGAGGCGTTCGGCGCTGGCGAAGGCGGTGTTGGCCAGGGTCAGCAGGGCTTCGACGTTGGACTTGTTGGCGGAAGCGATTTGCTCGGGGGTGTTGTACATAGTCATTCTCCTTAATGGGCGGTGGTCAGGGTCTCAAACTGCGCTTCCCAACTGCCCGGAAGCGCTATGTTGCAGTGCATCACAGCTTCAATTATAGGAACGGAAAAGCCGAAGTCAAGATATTTTTTGTGCAGCGCAGCAAAAGTATCCTGAAGGATACATTCACATAATTTTCATCATGTTAGTGTAAGCGCGGATCTCTTGATGTGATCCGCTTGCTGCGATGCGACAGTCGGCTTGGGCGCGCGTGGTAAGGAGGCTAATGCGTCGGGCTGGTCGTCGCCGGGCCACCAGACTTGGCGGCATCCTTGTTCTTCGGCTGGATGATGGCACGCACCCGTTCCGTGCCGGCACCTTTCCCGGCTTCCGGCGAGCCGCCGGTTGCGAGATAGTTTTCGGTCTTGCCGTCGAAGGAAATGTATTGACCGTTAACCTCGTCGAGGCCGCTTTTCACCCGCGCCTGCTTGAACAGTTCGACCTTGTCGGCCTTGCCGTCATATTCGATGCGTTCGGCCTCGCCGTCGACGAATTCATCCTTGCCTTCCCGCTTCTGGCGGAAGGTGGCCAGGCGACCGCTACCGCCGTAGGCGATGCCCTTCTGGAAACCCTCGGCGTCCTGGCTGACAACCAGTTTTTCCGCCCGGATGATCAGAGTGCCCTGAACCAGTTGCACGTTGCCTTCCAGCACCTGGACCTTCTTCGCATCATCAACAGTGATGCGGTTGGCTTCCAGGTTGACCGGCTTGTCGCGGTCGGCGCGCTCGGCCAGGGCGGGCAATGCGGTGAGGGCGACCAGTGCTGTCAGGGCCGGCAGCAATGTGCGGCAATGGGCATTCATTTGTCTTTCCTGTAAATGGTTCCCTGCACGGGACCTGACAGCACGGCAATCTGCGTCTTGTTGTTGACTTCCAGTCCGCCGGTACCGTGGATCATTGTTTGTCCCTGGGTGAGGGTGACCGGGGTCTGAGTGTAGGCGCGTTCGTCGTCGGGCATTACGTGTAACACGCTGGTGGTGATGATCGTTTCGGGATCGTTCGCTTCACCCGGGCGAACAATGCGCACGTCGCCTTCCAGACGAACGTGCTTGCCCTCCTTGTCGAGCCAGGCGGTCTTGGCCGTAACGGTCGTCTGACGATCGCCGAAATAGTTCAGGCGTGGTGCTGTAACGTTTGTGCTTTCGTCATCGGGAAAATGTTCCAGTCGCTTGGATGTCAGTACGTGCTGCACGGCGCCCTCGACATCGAATCGGCGCATTGTGAAGTCGTCGACCCAGAAATCGGCGTCGTGGCGAGTCTTGGCGCCGCCATTGGACATGTCTGCCTGGCTGGCGTTTTCCAGCCAGAAGGTGAAACCAGCCAGCATTGCCAGCACCAGCAACGGAAACAGGGCGGAGGAACCGGAAAGCCTCATGTCTGATAGGCTGACAACACCCGCTGCCAGTTGCCCTGGGCGTGCAGGATCAGCTCGCAGACCTCGCGTACGGCACCCGTTCCGGCCGCCGCATTGGCGACATAATCGGCCTGCTTGCGCGCCAGTGCGTGGGCATCGGCAACCGTCGCCGAGAACCCGCAGGCGGCCATGACCGCCAAGTCAACCACATCGTCGCCCATGTAGCCGGCCTGGGCGAAATCCAGTCCCTCGCTTTCGAGCAGTCCGGCCATCGCGGCGCGCTTGTCCTCGACGCCCTGCATGACCAGGGTGATACCCAGATTCTCGGCGCGGCGCGTGACGATGGGCGAATCGCGGCCGGTAATGATGGCCAGCCTGACGCCCGAGCGGGCCAGCATCTTTAGGCCGAGGCCGTCGCGACTGAAGAATGCCTTCATCTCGTCGCCGGCGGGGCTGAAGTAGAGGCGGCCATCGGTCATGACGCCATCGATGTCGAAGCCCATCAGCCGGATGCTTTGTGCCTTCTTCATGTAAGTGCTCATACCACCTTGGCCCGAAAAAGGTCATGCATGTTGAGCGCACCTCGCAGCTCGCCGGCCTGGTCGACCACCAGAAGCTGGTTGATCTTGAGCCGCTCCATCATCTCCACGGCTTCGACGGCGAGTCGATCGGGCTCGATGGTACGCGGGCCGCGTGTCGCGACCTCGCCCACGGGTGTCGCGCGCAGGTCGCCGAACTTTTCCATGGCCCGGCGCAAGTCGCCGTCGGTAAAGATGGCCAGTGTCTTGTCGCGGGCATTCGCCACTACCACCATGCCCATGCTACCCCGGGTCATGGCCAGTAGCGCCTCGGTCACCGTCGTGCCATGGCTGACTTTCGGCACGCCATCGGCTGGCCGCATGACGTCGCGGACATGTGTGAGTAATCGACGGCCCAGCGCGCCACCCGGATGCGAGCGGGCGAAATCCTCGGCGCCGAAACCGCGTGCATCGAGCAGCGCCACGGCCAGCGCATCGCCAAGCGCCAGCGCAGCCGTGGTACTGGCTGTCGGGGCCAGGTTGAGCGGGCAGGCCTCCTCGTCGACGCGGGCATCGAGATGCACATCGGCTTCCTTGGCCAGCGACGATTGCACGTTGCCCGTGATTGCGATCAGACGGCCGCCCTGGCGCTTGACCAGCGGCACGATGGTCAGCAGTTCGTCGTTCTCGCCCGAATTGGACAGCGCGATCAGTACGTCCTCGCGGGTGATCATGCCCAGGTCGCCATGGACGGCCTCGGCGGCATGAACGAAATAGGCCGGGGTGCCGGTACTGGCCATGGTGGCGGCGATTTTGCGGGCAATGTGCCCGGACTTGCCGATGCCACTTACGATGACGCGGCCGTGGCATGCCAGGATGAGGTCAACCGCCCTGCCGAATTCCGGGCCCAGTCGCTCGGAGAGCGCGATGACCGCTTCGGCCTCGATGCGTAACACGTGCCTTGCCATATCGAGGGCGCTGCCGGAACGCGATTCTTGGGTCATGGTGGAGATGCCGTTATGATTGAGGCAAATTATAGCAACCGCCCCGCCCCCCGACCGGAGATGCCGTGAATACCCTGCAACTGGTCCTGCTGCTGCTAGGTGCTTCCGTGCTGGTGGTGACAGCCTGCCGGGTCGCCAACCTGCCGCCGATACTTGGTTACCTCATGGTGGGCGTCGTTGTCGGTCCGCATGCGCTCGATTTGCTGCCGGACGCAGAGGGGGCCAGTCATCTGGCGGAGTTCGGCGTCGTCTTCCTGATGTTCTCCATTGGCCTCGAGTTTTCGCTGCCGCGACTCTACGCCATGAAGCGCATCGTCTTTGGTCTCGGCCTGGCCCAAGTGATACTGACTGCCGCGGGCATTGGCGCGCTGGCGGTGATGGCTGCGGGTGTGCCCTGGCTGGTCGGCGTTGGTCTGGGCGGCGCGCTGGCGATGTCGTCGACTGCCATGCTTTCCAAACTGCTCGCCGATCGCCGCGAACTGGATTCCCGTCACGGCCGCGAGGTGATGGGCGTGCTGCTGTTCCAGGATCTGGCCGTGGTGCCGCTGCTGGTGATCATTCCCGCGCTGACACGGCCGGTAACTGAACTGGCTGAAGCTTTGGTGCTGGCATCCTTGAAGGCGGCGGTGTTGCTTACCGTGGTGCTATTTTTCGGCCAGAAGCTGATGCACGGTTGGTTTACGCTAGTAGCGAGGCGCAAATCGGCAGAGCTGTTCATGCTCAACGTGCTGCTGATCACCCTGGGGCTGGCTTGGCTGACCGAGTGGGCTGGATTGTCCTTGGCGCTCGGTGCCTTCGTGGCCGGCATGTTGATCTCGGAGACCGAATACCGCTACATGGTCGAGGAGGACATCAAGCCCTTCCGCGATGTGCTGCTCGGTCTGTTCTTCATTTCCATCGGCATGATGCTGAACCTGGTTGAGATCGCGCGCGAGTGGCCGCGGGTGCTAGCTGTGCTGGCGAGCCTGCTGACTGGCAAGCTGGCCGTGGCCTGGGCGTTGTCGAGACTGTTCGGCGCATCGCCGGGCACGGCATTGCGCACCGGCCTTTGGTTATGCGCCGGAGGCGAGTTCGGCTTCGTGCTGCTGGCGCGCGGCGAGAGCGTTGGCTTATTTGCTGCCGGACCAATGCAACCGGTCCTGGCCGCGCTGGTACTGTCACTGGTGCTGGCGCCGCTCATCGTCCATCTTTCAGACCGCATCGTCCTCCGGCTGGTAGCCTCCGAATGGCTGCAACGATCAATGCAACTCACCCAACTGGCAGCGCATTCAATGGAGTCTGACAAGCACGCCATTCTTTGCGGCTACGGTCGTACGGGTCAACATCTGGCCCGTTTCCTGGAGCAGGAGGGGGTCGGCTACATGGCACTCGACCTCGATCCGGAACGAGTGCGGGAAGCCGCCAACGCTGGCGAGCCGGTCGCCTACGGCGACTGCACGCGGCGCGAGACCTTGCTTGCGGCCGGCCTCACTCGGGCCAGCGTCGTCATCGTTACTTTCGCCGACCGCGGCGACACGCTGAGAACACTGCACCGTGTGCGCGAATCGGCGCCCGGCGTGCCAGTGGTGGTGCGGGCGAGAGAGCAGGACGACGCCGAACAGCTGCTGGCCGCAGGTGCCGCCGAGGTGGTGCCGGAAGCGCTGGAGTCATCGGTCATGCTGGCGACCCACGCCCTGGCTTTTGTCGGGGTGCCGCTGCACCGGATCATCAAGCGCTTGAGGGAACTGCGTGAGCAGCACTATGGCCTGCTGCGTGGCTTCTTCCACGGTGCCACCGATGTCGGCGACCGACTGGATGAGGAAGATCTACCCCGGCTTCATTCTGTCGCCCTCACGGAGGGTACCTATGGCGTCGGGCGGCGGCTCGATGAATTGGAGCTCGGGGACCTAGGCGTCACCGTATCCGCCCTGCGACGACATGGCTTGCGCGGCCTGGAGCCGGACGGTGCGGTGATTCTGGCCGTGGGCGACGTCGTGGTGCTCCTGGGCACGGCGGCGGCCGTTACCGACGGTGAGGCAAGGCTGTTGCGGGGGTAGGAAAAACAAAGCCCGCCTAGGCGGGCTTTGTTTGGGGCTTATCTTGTCGCTCAGATGTTCTTGCACAGGACATAAAGGTTGGAGCCGGTATCCGAATAATTGGCGGTAGGTGCTGCTGAAGTCGGGGGGGTTCCTGTTGGCAGGGCGACAGCGGTAGGTGGGGCAGTATCGGGCATCGCGCGAACATTGCCAGTTCTGGCGTCACCGTCATCGAATTGACTGTCAATGGCCTGGGCGATCTTGGCCGGCAGGCTGCCGGAACAAATGATCGTGCCCGCGAGACCCATGCCGCCTGCTTGGACGCCAACGATGCCACCAGCAGCATTGATCGGTTGGGAGGCCGCGTTGGCGATTGTATCCACGGGACCGGCAATGAACCCGGCCAAGCGCAAGTCGGCCCAGAAGAGGCGCGACTCGTCGGTGTTTGTAGTGGAAGCGTAAGCCCCTTCTATAACGCTATTACCATTGCCGGCAGCGGTGATGAGAGTCCAGCGCGTGGCGCCTGAATCATCACCAGGCAAGCGCTTGTACCGGTCCTGGTACGAATAGACTGCTGCCGTCAGGCCATTGAAGTCGTTCGCCACATTCTTGATCTTCGCCTGGGTGATCAGTTCCTGACCCTTCAGCACGCCGCCGAGCAGCAGGCCGATAATGACCAGCACGATGGCAATTTCGACCAGGGTGAAGCCGGATTGTTGTTTGCGCATGATGTGCTCGTATTACTAATGATTTAGACGTCGAGCCATCTGCAATTTATGTGCCTAGCTATTATGGGTGCGCTTTTGGTGTGTTATTCGTTAAATTATGTCCAAATCTGGACAAGTGTGTCGGCGAGCCGACTTTTCTAGTCGCCGCTCCGCTTAGAATAGCTGCGGACAAAGACTTGCAATGACCCTGTTCCTTCCTATTACCGGTTTTGCTACCCGACTGGCCTTGCAGTGGCGACGCCCACTGCTGGTGGCGGTGTTGGTGTTGCTGTACCCGGTGCTGCTGCTGGGCGCGGTCAACCCGCTGGCGCGAACGCTGTTTGTGGTTCATCTGGGTCTCTTCATCCTCTGGCAACCCGTGGTCAGGGCAGACCAGCGCATCGGGCCGACGGCGCTGGCCTTGATGCTGACTGCCGTGGCCGCGGTTTCTTTCGGACTCAATGGCTGGCTGCTGACCTTCTGGATTGCCCTCCTTGCCGGCGTTGTCGGCGGCAAGGTGTTCCTGTTCGAGGCGCGCTGGACCAAGCTCTTCTTCCTTTTCGCGCTCTTCTGGCTGGTCGCGGCACTTCTGTTGCTGGCTTTGCCGACGGCGTTGCCTCAAGGCATCAGCAGCGGTCCCACGGTGCGTGCCATCGGCCAATGGGCCTTGCCTGCGGTCATAGTCCTGATGTTATTGCTGCCCGAAAGGCGCGAGGCGGACGGCCAGCCCGAGGTGATCGACTTCGTCTATAGCGTTATCGTCGTCCTGTTGCTGGCGGTCCTCATACTCGGCAGTCTGGCCCTGATGTTGTTGCTGGGACATAGGTACGTGGAAGCACTGCTGGAAACTCTGCTGGTTATCGGCTTGGCTTTGCTCGTCCTGGGCTGGGTATGGAATCCCCACCTGGGCATGGTGGGCGTAGGCACGGTTTTTTCGCGCCATCTGATGTCTATCGGCATGCCGGTCGAGCAATGGCTCCATACATTGGCCGATCTGGCCCAGCGGCAGCAGGACCCGGATGGCTTTGTCGCCGAGGCTTGCGGCGACATGGTACGCCGCCTGCCATGGGTGACGGGCGTGGAATGGGAGGCTGAGGTGGCGGGGGGAAGTTCTGGCGATGCTCGCGGCCGCTGCAGCGAATTCACTTTCGATGCGCTTACCGTACGCATTTACACGCGTTATCCGCTCGGCCCATCCTTGGCTTGGCATTTCAACCTGCTGGCGCAACTGATCGCAGAATTTCGCGCCGACAAGCTGCGCGCCCGCCAGCTGAAGCGATTGAGCTATCTGGAGGCAATCCACGAAACCGGCGCTCGACTGACCCACGACGTCAAGAATCTCCTGCAATCATTACGTACGCTATGCACGGCCGCCCAAGGGGAGAGTGGCAACGTTCCACCGCAATTTGTCGCCCTGTTGCGTCGACAACTGCCGGCAATCACGTCGCGCCTCGGCCAAACGCTCGACAAGCTTCAGGAGCCGCGGCTGGAGAGCGACGAGCGTGTGGCGGTCGGTAGTTGGTGGGACAAATTGCGGTCGCGCTACGCTTCAGCTGGCATCCGATTCACGGCGGAGGGGGATTTGCATGGTTCGGTGATGGTGCCGGCGGCGCTGTTCAATCACGTCGTCGAGAACCTGCTGGCCAATGCGCTCGACAAGCGGGCCACCTCGACGACACTGCAGGTCGCGGCAACCCTGCGCATAGCCGGTGCGGACGTTAGCGTTGACGTTTGCGATGATGGCGCCCCCCTGCCACCCATGTTGGCGGCGGACGTATTCCTTGGCCCCGTGCCATCGGAGACGGGCATGGGCATCGGCCTCTACCAAGCCAGCCGTCTTCTGGAAAATAGTGGCTTCAGGATGATGCTGGCCACAAACGAGCCGGGAAGGGTCTGCTTTCGCGTAGCGCCGGCCACTAGCTGACGGCACTCTGCTGCCGAACTAGACCTTGCGACCGACTAGCCGGTAAACCGTCGTGTTGCCCCGGCCTTTCAGATGAACAGTCTGGGGTTCGTTGAAGTCGTAAGCGCCGCTAAGGCGCTGATAGGTCGTGGCGTCACACTGAATCATGCTTGGGGCGCCCTCCGAGGTGATCCGGCTAGCGATGTTAACCGTGTCGCCCCAAACGTCGTAGATGAATTTCTTCTTGCCAACGACACCTGCAACCACTGGCCCGGTGCCGATGCCGATGCGTATTTCAAGTTGCGAGGCATTCACTGAAAAGTCGTGTCGCAGCAGGTCGCGCATGGCAATCGCCATGTCGGCCATTGCACGGCAGTAGTCGCTGCTGCCCTCGTTAAGGCCACCGGCGACCATGTAGGCATCGCCGATGGTCTTGATCTTCTCCAGGCCGAACTTGTCGGCAAGTTCGTCGAAGGCGGAAAATATTCCGTTTAGCATCGAGAACACCTGGTCGGGCGACATGTGGGCCGCTGCCTGGGTGAAATTGACGATGTCGGCGAACATCACTGTTACGTCGGCGAAGCCGTCGGCGATAGGTTGCTCGGACTGTTTGAGCCGCTCCGCCACGGGACTGGGCAGGATGTTGAGCAATAGCCGCTCGGAACGCTCCTGCTCGGCCTCCAGCAGGACATGAGCCTCGCGTAGCTTGGCCTGCATCTTCTGCTTCTCTTGGATCGAATGGCGCAGCAGTACGTAAATAATGCTCGCGACACCGACGAAATTGAGAGCGAAGAACACCACCGCGGTGCGAATCGGCACAGCGAAGGGATGAGGGACGCTGGCCGGAGGAGCGAGATAGAAATCGAAGAGGCCGGTTAGCGCGGTCATGAATACCCAGGCGAAGAACCAGACAACTGACTCCCGCACGCCGAGACACAGAATCGCGCCCACGGGCGCCAGCAAGCCCCAAAGGATGATGCCGCTGGAATCGATGAAGCCGCCGAAGCCCCACTGCATGGCGACAGGCCCAAACAGAAACAGCGCCAGCTGGGTGACGCGGAAGAAATCGAAGTTGCGCGTCCTGATGTACAGCAGGAGATTGCCGATGGCCAGCAACTGGAAAATGAGGGGTGGTGTGGACGAAATCGCCGGGCCGAGAAACCAGTAGATCGCCACCCACACCATCGAGGCCAGACTGACCAGGCCCGTCGCGAACATCAGCAACGACTTGTTCAGTCGTTGCTCCTCGTTATCGCCGGGCTCGATGCCAGCATTGCGCAGGCGGACAAGGAAGCTCGAACTGTCTGGGGTCGGGGTCATGTCTTGACGATGGTTGGCCACCGATGCGGCGACTCAGGGCAGGCGGCCGGCGGCAATCATGCGATTGTAGAGTATGTTCGGCGAGAGCCAGATGACGATGTCGTCGAATTCGCCGTTGGCGGCACCGACGGGCGTCGGGTCATGACTGACGAACCGTCCCGGTGTCGGGTCGAGATTGCCGGCTCCAGTATTGCGGTTCGGATTTTCCCGTTCATCGTTGCCGGTCCCGCCGATAGCGAAGTTCTTGCCCGTGGAATAAATGACGGCAGGCGACTGGGTTGTCAAATTGGTGGCGCAGCCGGAAGTGCACACTTGGAGATTGGGTGCCAACAGTGGCAGCGTCACTGCGCGCATGCAATCAGTGGTGGTAAAGACCTGAACCGCTGCATTGGCGGGGCAACTGTAAAGTGGCGCGACGGCAGTGGTGTTATAGGTGGAACCGGTGACGGCGTAACGTATGCGCTCCCCCCAACCATCGATGGCATACCCTTGATTGTCGGTTGGCGCGATACCCAGGGTCACTGCCGGCAGGAAACCCTCGTTGGTCGTGCAGTTGCCGCCGGCCAGGGGGGCGGCGGTGCCATTGCTGGCATTGGTAGCCGGGCATGGCAGGCGGCCGTAGGCAGCAGCGAAACCGAGCAGTGCGTCCTGGGCGTTGGCAAGGGTCTTGCGCGTATCGTTGATGGCCAACATGTCCTGTTGAGTGACAAGCGGCATCAGCATGCCACCGATGAGCAGGGCGACAATGGCCAGGACAATTGCCAGTTCGGTCAGGGAAAAGCCACGCGCGAAAGTCAGCCGTGTTGGCACGCCGCTCTTCATTGCGACCAACTTACGAAGAAATTGCCGATATTCACTTGTTGATCCTGGGTACGTTGCGAGCCGGTAAATCCCGGACGCACTGTTCTGAGCGCCTGTCGGTAGCAGCGATGGTCGGTACCGCATGCCTGCGATGTCAAACAGTCACTATCGGCCGTGCAACTGCTTCCGGTTATGGCAACATCGTACATCACCGCGCTATCCCGCAGCCTTGCAGCGTAGCCGGGGTAGAGCTGTGCCATGGGTCGGGTCGTATTCTGCATGGCGGCAATCAGGTTGGCATTGGTCCCGCTGTCGCGTTCGATCCAGACTTGGGAGTTGACGCTGGTATGGCGCAGTTCGGCTGCGCCGGTAGCATCGTGACTCGGTGTGACTTCGACACGGACGTGATAGAGATAGCTGTCGCCGCCTTCGCTTGCCTGGCCGCGCAGGTTGACGAACTCTATCCCCGGCGAGGCATCCGGGTTCTTGGGCGCCGGCCGGCCGCCTGTCTGGCTGCCTGTGCTCGGGAAGCCGTGCACATTGTCGTCGTAGTCAGTCAGGGTGACACCGTCGATGGCATTGGCGGTATCGTGGCCCCAATAGACGATGGCGACGTGACTGTTGTAGCCGACGGTGCCGCCGCAGCCGCTGGTGCCGCAGGGATCGTTGCGACCAGGGTTGGCTACACCTTCGCTGAAATCGGCATTGCGGCCCTGATCGAACTCGATGCCCAGCTTGGGGAAAGTCAGCAGCGGCGTGACGCCGTTGTAGCCCGAATAGCCCAGGTGTGAGGCCGAGGCGCCGCAGACATTGTTGCCATTGGTTTCGGCATCGGCGATGGCGAAGACAAAGCCGTTGTCGCCCACGCTGGTTCCAAGCTGAATGAACCGGAACTGGAAATATGCACGCAGTCCATCGTTCAGGGCATGCGCTTCCTGCATCCAGGCGCAGCCGAAAAGCGCGCCACCGGGGGCGCCCTGACCGGTGGTGACGTTCTCGGCGCCTAGGGTCAAAGTGCGTGTGCCGGGGTCGTAGGCGGCGAGCTGGCTGAAGCCGCCAGTGGCCAATGCGGGCGAATCGACAGTGGTAAAGCTCGTGCCGGCCGGAATGCAGCGAACGATGTCCTGTTGGGTGGTTTGGCCGGACGCGATAGTGTCGAATCGGCTGGGACCGGAAAATGCGATGCTACCGTTGGTGACGAAGCTCTGCAGATTGTTGCCTTCCAGGTAGTTGGCGAGGGTTGCCTTTTCCGCGATCGTGGCGCGCGATTGGCCGCTGCCGCGTTGATTGGCGAAAAGCAGGACGCCGGGGCAGGATTGGGCAATGCCGTCGGTGGTGACGTTAAAGTTGCCTGCCGTTGGCGTGGCAACAAAAAACTGATCCTGGTAGTGACTGAAGTAGTTGAGCGGAGCCTGGTTGTCACCGTAACAACTGTCGATCGGGATGCGACCTCCGTTCTTGTCGGCCGGTGGCGCGTAGCCGGCGATCGCCGCTGGCGTCAAAGTGCCAGTGGTAACGCGGTCGCGCAGGCAGGATGTCATGCGATCGAGCATCGTGTTAATGTCGGCACGGAAATTGGAGGACTTCCGGAGGGCGCCGAACAGCATATCCCCGGTCAAGGCGAGGCCGGCATCGTTGGCCGCGAGATCGCAAGTTGTGCCGGCGGGGCAAGTGCTTGCCCACAGAGTGCCGTCGCTCCTCCTTTGGACAACGCCCTGGAGCGAAAGGGACTTGTTGGCAGCGCCAGTGTTGGCGAAGGCGTTGTTGGCGGTACCGGCGAAGTAGTTGCTAACGCCAGCCAGAAGGCCCGCTGTGCCTGGATCGAGATAATTCGCGGCATCATAGTTGCCGCCGCAGGCTGCGACAATATCGCCGCCCACGGCCCGACGATCCTGACCGCCGAGTGGCGGGCCAGGTGAGAAGATCACCGCAACGGGACGGTCGTGAGCCGATGCGATGGCGCTGGCCATAGCATTGCTGCCGTTAGCGACGACCACGTCGAGCTGGCCGAGGGTGTCCCAGTTCATCGGACTCACAGGCTGCGTTCGCTTATGGCTGCCCGAGACGGCGTACCAGAGACACTCGCCATTGCTGTCGCGCAGCGGTCCGGTGCCCAGCGTACGCCATGGCAAGCGGCCGATCACGGTTACGTTGGGGGCGTTGCCGGTGAAATTCGCGGCATCGCAGCCCTCGTCGGTGCAGGCGACGTTGTTATTGCGCGAGCTGCCGAGGTCAGGCAAGGGCAGGTAGCCGTAAACAACACCCGAGCCTTCCACGTCGCGGTACTTCAATGCATAGCCAAGCAATGCTTCTCGCGCCTGGGCGAGGGCCTCCTGGGTCTGGCGCGTTCGGTAAGCATCAAAGGCTTGGGGCGCGAGGTTTGCTACCACATAAGCAAGCGTGCCTACGGCCAGCAGAACAGCAAGCAGCACCAGAGCGAAGCCTCGGGATGCGTCGTGCCGCATGGTCGCCAACACGCCTGTCGTAATCAGGGCTGCCGGCGGGAAACGGCTACCCGCCCGCCGCCAAGGCCGTCCGCTTTTTCCCCTGTTCCCCGGTTGATCGATTCGCCGACCTTGAGCGATACCGGGGATTCTTCACCTGGGATCAGCACCGCGCGGCCGGGAATCATTGGCGAAACGGTGGTAGCGACACCGGTGCCACGGGTGTTCTCGTTCTGTGGCCGCTGGTTCACCCAGACGGTGCTCTTGCCGCTGGAGCGTGTGACGACGCCATCAAGGCTCACGACCGATCCTTCGATGGCCTGAATTTCCTGAACATTGAGCTGGCGTTGGCGCTCCAGGGCGGCACGGCGCTCGGGAGTGAGGAAAAGGCGGCCCAATGGCTCCGCCCATGCGTTGCCCCATGTAGCCAGCACAACGCCGGCAACAGCGAGCAACGGCAGGAATTCGCAGCGCCTCATTTCTTCTTCTCCCGCAGCGTGATCCAGTCGATGGTGCATTCAGCGCTAAGTTGAGCAGGCAGACCACGTTCGCTGGCCGCTGACGCCGCCCGGCCCAGCGCGCAATCACGCACTAGCAGATGTGCATGGACAGCCTGGCGCAGGTCAGCAAGAAAGCCGAGCAGGTCGTTCTCGTGCAGCAGCGACATGCGCAACTTCATGGTGCTGGCCATGAATTCGTAACCATCGGCAACCTGGCTGCCAGGCAGGAGTGTTTCGTCGATTGCCTTTTGTGGTGACAAGTCATACTGGAGGTCGAGCAGGCGGCGGGCGCTCTTGATACGCGCGATTTGCTCGACCCAGTCGAGTCGCTCTTCCTGGCCGATGACGCCGCGGTCGACCAGTTGTCGATAGAGGGTGATCTTGCCGCGCATCTCCTGTTCCTCGTCGCGGGCGCGGCTCAGCTTGGCACGGATCTCCCGTTGCTGGGCCGACAGTTGGCGTTGCGTGGTTTCCGTCTGAGTGACCAGTCGCTTCGATCCCATCACCATGGCGACCCCGGCAATCGCCGCCAGAACCAGAATGGCGAGATTCCAGCGCAATTTAAAAAAGTCGCTGGCCACGATGTTCATAGCGCTTGCACCATCCTGAGAACGAATTTCGGTGGTTCGACCTGGCTGCTGACTTCGCTGCTCTTGATTGACTTGCCGGATTCCGTTTCAAAAGGCAGGCTAAGAACCTGAACTTGGATGCCGTTGCCGACGAGAGCAGCGGCGAAAGCGTTGACGGTCTCCAACTGGCTTCGGTGATCGCTGGCCATGGCGAGTGGCAGTTGAGCCTGGAGCTGGACAATGGCGTAGCCATTCCCGGTAGCCGCGGGCGAGGGCGCCGCTGATGTCTTGCCGGCAGCGCTCGCCCTGTCTTCGCCTGGATGGCCGGCGATGCGCCAGTCAAGCTGCGTCAGTTCAACCTTGGGCGCATGGCCGAGGGCACGGCTGATGTGCTGCAGCAAAGGCTCGGGGCCGCTGCTACGCCGCGCCAGTGACTCGTAGCGGTCAGTCAGAGCGCGCAGATTGTCCTGACCGATGGCGACGGGCGGCAGGCCTTGCATCATGTCCTGATAACGACGTTCGCCGAGGTCGATATCTGTTTGCAGGGTGCGATTGCCTTCGGTCAGTGTGGTGAAGTTCGCCATATGGTTGCCGGCAAACAGCAGGCAGAGGCCAAAAAGCCCTGCGGCGGCTACATTGATGGCAAAGCGAGCCTGCCATAGTCGATAATAGCGTCGCTCCGCAGTCGGCGCGAATTGCTGGCTCGGCGGTCGCTTGGCCAGCAAGTGCAGGAAAAGGTTGTCGCCCTTGGAGTCCGTCGGCGCCTTCGCCAGCCCGTGCTTTTTTGCTTCCGCGACCAGGTCGCCCAGTAGTACTTGGCGTTCCGTGGTGTTCCGGCAACGGTCGCCAATGATTCCAAACTGCGCCGGATGGGCGAGCACCAGCGTTTGCAAGGGTTTGTCGCGGGCAACCAGACGCTGTCCGGCCAGGTACTGGTATATCTTGTTGGCTTCAGCGGCGCAGGCGGTGGCGACTTCCTCGATCCTGCCAGTGGCCATTGCCGTCAGGCGGGAAAAGCGTAACTGGCCTTGGTCGAAAAAGGATTGCCGCAAGCCGGCCCGGGTGATCGACATGACGAGCATCTGGCCGTTGTTGCCAGCGAGCTTGGCGACCAGTCCGGCGAGCACCTGCGGCATCGAGTAGACGCCGGCCAGCTGTGTTTCTTCCTCGCGCATGACTTGCAGCCACGGCTCGATATGGGTGTAGCCGGTGAGGCCGGCGAACAACATCTTCTCGTCCCGCCGCCCTTCCTTGGCACGCCCGAGAGAGATTGCCATCGTCAGAGGCGTGCCGTAATAGTACTGGGCCAGTTTACGGTTAATCAATCCTTGCCGATCGCGGCCTTGGACATAGGGCACGCTTTCGAGCTGGAAACCTTCGTCGGCCACGTCCACAAGCAAATAGAACACGCTGGGGCGCTGCTGCTGCAGATACTCGCCGAAGGCCGACAATCCAGATTCGTCGGCGGAGAAAGAGGCTTCTTCGTGCGGCGTGCCCGGCCGCCAGCGATAGGCGGTCAGGCGGGAAGCGTCGAGGTAAAGCAGGCGGCGAGCGGGCATGGCTGATGTTACATCTTCAACTTGGTGATGGTGTCGTAGATCGGGCCGAGCACGGAAAGCATGACCCAGCCGAGTATCACGCCCATGATGACGGTCATGGCCGGTTCGATCATGGCCTGCACGCGGCTGATCGATTCCCTGACATCCCGGTTGTAGAAATAGCTGACATTGACCAGCGCGGTATCGAGGCCACCGGTGTTTTCGCCGACGCGCAACATGCGTACTACCAATGGTGGAAACAGGCCAACGTTCTGGAAGGCGACCGTGATGCTCTGGCCCTCGGCAATCATTTCACTGACGCGCTCTAGACCGCCCTTGATGACTTCGTTGCCGACCACCCCTTCGGTAGCCCGCAGCGAGTCGAGAATGGAGATGCCGGACGCGTACATCATTGCGAACACGCCGGCGAAGCGGGAGAGAATGATCTTGCGCAGGATGTCACCGATGACCGGCACGCGCAGTTTCAGTCCGTCGAAACGATAGCGGGCTTCGTGGTTGGTGCGCACCAAGGCTGCAACGCCGACGATAGCCAGGCACGGTAGTCCGATCACGAGATACCAATAGTTGACGAAAATATCGGAAGTGGCGATCAACAGCTTTGTGTGCATGGGCAATTGATGTCCCATGCCCTTGATGAAGCCGACCATCTTTGGTACCAGATAGATCATCATGAACAGGACGACGCCGATGACCACCGTGCCCATGAAAGCGGGATACATGATCAGCTTCTTGGTCTGGGCGGCTAGTTCGTCCTGCCACTTGAGTGATTCGACCAAGTTCTTCAACACCTCCTGCAGATTGCCAGTACTCTCGCCGGCGCGTACTAGGCTGATGAATACGTTGTCGAAGATGCGCGGGTGCTCGCCCATGGCCTGAGATAGCGTCCTGCCGCCGTCGATGCTTTCGATCATGCTGGCGATAACCTCGCGGAAGTGAGGATTTTCCAGACTGTCGCGCAAGTCGGTCAAGCCGTCGAGTATGGGTACGCCGGCCTGGGTTAACTGCTCAAGATGGAAGCAGAAGTTGATCAATTCCGGGCGGCTGATGTCTTGACCGCCGAAGATTCTGCTTTGGCGAATGGGACTCCCCTTGATGAAATCCAAGTCCATGCGCTTGAGACGGAATTCAAGGTCGACGGGGTTGATGGCGTCGATGCGACCAAGCACGATGCGGCCATCGGGATTCATCGCCTTGTAAGCGTAAAGAGTCACACCATCCTTTCCGTTAGATCGACCACCCGGCCAACCTCTTCGATCGACGTGGACCCATCGAGAACACGCCTGA
>DASRXN010000115.1:0-20382 GCA_035654135.1 Rhodocyclaceae bacterium
GACGAGGTAGGCGCGCGCGCCGCCCTGGACGGCCACTTCGCGCAGGCGATTGGAGTTGGAACTATTGGGCGACCCGACTACCACCACCACGTCGCAATCCCGCGCAAGCTGCCGCACCGCATCCTGCCTATTTTGCGTCGCGTAGCAGATATCGTCCTTTTTTGGGCCGACAATCTTGGGGAAGCGAGCCTTGAGTGCTGCGACGATGGCGGCTGCATCATCCACCGAAAGTGTGGTCTGTGTCACATAGGCAACGTGTTCGGGGTCGGCCAAAGTCAGTCGTGGTACATCGCCGACCTTTTCCACCAGGTGCATGCCGTCCGGCGTCTGGCCCATGGTGCCCTCGACCTCCGGGTGGCCCTTGTGACCGATCATCACGACTTCCCGGCCCTGGGCGCGCTGCCGGGCGACTTCCAGATGCACCTTGGTCACCAGCGGGCAGGTGGCGTCGAAGACTCGCAGGTCTCGCCGGGCCGCCTCCGCCTGGACGGCCTTGGATACGCCGTGGGCGCTGAAGATAACCGTGGCGCCGTTCGGCACCTGATCCAGCTCGTCGACGAACACCGCCCCCTTGGCACGCAGGTTGTCGACGACGTAGCGGTTGTGCACCACCTCGTGGCGAACGTAGATGGGCGCACCGAACTGCTCGAGCGCCTTCTCGACGATGGCGATGGCGCGCTCGACACCTGCGCAGAAACCGCGCGGATTGGCCAGCAGAATGTTCATGTCAGAGTATTCCCACCACTTCCACTTCGAATCGGACGGACTTGCCCGCCAGCGGATGATTGAAATCGATCAACGCCGTTTCCGTATCCAGTTCCCGGATCAGGCCGGTGAAGCGACCATTATCGGGAGCGGAGAATTCGACCATGCTCAAGATACCGACCTTGTCGCTGTCCGGAAGTTCGGCACGGGCCAGCCTTTGCACGAGATCCGGATTGTGCGGGCCGAATGCCTGTTCCGGTTCCAGCAGGAAAACATGGCGCTCGCCGACCGGCAAGCCTTCGAGGCAAGCTTCAAGCGGCGGCGCCAGTTCGCCGTTGGCGAGTTGCAGCGTCGCCGGCGACGAGTCGAAGGTGCTGACCAGCGGTATGTCGTCGGCCGTGGCCAGACGGTAGTGCAGCGTAATGAGGCTATCTCGCTTCACGTGCTCGGTCATGGTCCGTTTCCTACCGTGCTTTCCTGCCGAATAGTTCATGCCAGAGCATCAACGCGACACCGATGGTGATGCAGGAATCGGCGACATTGAAGGCCGGGAAATAGTGCTCATTCCAGTGGAAGTGGAGGAAATCGACCACCGCACCGAAACGGATGCGATCGATGACGTTGCCCAGCGCGCCGCCGAGAATCAGCGCCAGCGCCAGAGGCAGCAGCCGTTCTCCCGCATGCTTGCGCAGCAGCACGACGAGCCAGACGGAGATGCCCAGCGCCAGGACGATGAAGAACCAGCGCTGCCAGCCGCCGGCATCGGCCAGAAAGCTGAACGAGGCGCCAGGATTTAACAGCAGGACAAGATTAAGGAATGGGGTCAGGACCAAACTCTCGCCGACATGAAAAGCGGCCAGCACCCAGGCCTTGGTGCTCTGGTCGATGACGATCACCAGGCCGGACAGCGCAAGCCAGCGAACCAGGTTAGGCGAATTCACGGATCTCGCCTCTGCCGAACAGGTTGTCGGAGCAGCGACCGCACAGTTCGGGATGCTCGGCCGCATGCGCGTGATTGCCGACATCGGCGCGCCAATGCCAGCAGCGCGCGCACTTCCGGTGGCCACTGGGTGTGGCGATGATCGCCTCGGCGCCGGCATCGGCCGCCTTGACGAGCGTCGTCTTCGAACAGATCAACACGAAGCGCAGGTCATCCTCCAGGCTTGCCAGCAGGTCGTGTTTGGCTCCGCTGGCGCGGATTTCGACTTCGGCCTGCAGCGACGAGCCGATCTTGCCTGCGGTGCGCAGGTCTTCCAGCACCTTGCTCGCCTCGGCCTTCACTTCACGCACGCGCAGCCAGCGGTCGATCAAGTCCGCTTCGTCGGACTGCACCGGCAGTTCGTGCCAAGTGCTGGTCATCACCGTGTCACCACCACTGACTGTCTGCCAGATCTCTTCGGCGGTGAAGGAAAGGATCGGCGCCATCAGCCGCGTCAGCGTCTGCACGATGTGCCACAGCGCACTCTGCGCAGCGCGACGCGACCGCGAATCCTTGGCTGCGGTGTATAGCCGGTCCTTGAGGATATCGACGTAGAACGCGCCGAGATCCTGGCCGCAAAAACTCTGCAAGCCCTGCACCACCTTGTGGAACTCGAAGCGCTCGTAGTCGGCTGCGCATTGCTGTTGCAAGGCACGCGTCATCGCCAGCGCGTAGCGGTCGATCTCCAGCCACTCGGACACCGGCAGCATATCCTTCGCCGCATCGAAGTCAGCCGTATTCGCCAACAGGAACTTGAGCGTATTGCGCAGCCGGCGGTAGATCTCGACGACGCGTGGCAGGATGGTCTTCTCGTCGATCGAAAGCTCGCCGGAGTAATCGGTGCTGGCCACCCACAGGCGCAAGATTTCCGCGCCGAGCGTATCCGAAATCTTCTGCGGCGCCACCACATTGCCCTTGGACTTGGACATCTTCATGCCCTTGCCGTCCACGACGAAGCCGTGGGTCAGCAGCGCCTTGTAGGGCGCGCGGCCATCGATGGCGCAACCGGTAAGCAGAGAAGAATGAAACCAGCCGCGATGCTGATCCGAGCCTTCCAGGTAAAGGTCGGCCGGATAGCCGCAGTCGGCGGCGTGCGAGCCGCGCATCACCGACCAGTGTGTAGTGCCGGAGTCGAACCAGACATCGAGCGTATCGCTCATCTTCGTGTAACGATCCGCCTCTTCGCCCAGCAATTCCCTGGCATCGAGCGCGAACCACGCCTCGATGCCGCCTTGCTCGACTCGCCTGGCGACTTCCTCGATCAGTTCCGGCGTGCGCGGATGCGGCTCGCCGGTTTCCCTGTCGAGGAAGAAAGGGATCGGCACACCCCAGTTGCGCTGGCGCGAGACACACCAGTCGGGCCGGTTGGCGATCATCGCATTGAGCCTCGCCTTGCCCCAGTCCGGGAAGAACTCGGTGTCGTCGATGGCCTTGAGCGCCGCGTCGCGAAGACTGACTTTGTGATCGCCGTCCATGCGCACGAACCACTGCGTGGTGGCGCGAAAGATGATCGGCGTCTTGTGGCGCCAGCAGTGCGGATAACTGTGCGTCAGCTTGGTGTGCAACAGCAACACGCCCTTGAGCGCCAGTATCTCGATGACCTTCGGGTTCGCTTCCCAGACCGACATACCGGAAAACAGCGGCGTGCCGGCAATGAACTTGCCGTCGTCGCCCACCGGATTGTCGATCGGCAGGCCGTAGCGGCTGCCGACGTAGTAGTCATCCACGCCGTGTGCAGGCGCGGTGTGCACCAGACCCGTGCCGGCTTCGAGCGTCACATGGTTACCGAGAATGGTCGGTACCTGGCGGTCAAGGAAAGGATGGTGAAGCTTCAAGCCTTCCAGCTTCGCACCACCAGCGGACGCGACCGTCTTGCCATGCAGACCATAGCGGGCGAGACACGCCTCGGCGAGATCATGGGCCAGGATCAGCAGGCCTTTCTCTGTCTCGACCAGGTCGTAGATCAAGTCGGGGTGGGCGCAAACGGCCTCGTTGGCCGGCAGCGTCCACGGCGTGGTGGTCCAGATCACCGCGTAAGCCGGATGCTTGATACCGACGCCGAATATCTCGCGCAGCTTGTCGGTGTCCGCGACCGGGAAGCCGACATCGATGGCGTCAGAACTCTTGTCCTCGTACTCGACTTCCGCCTCGGCCAGCGCCGAGTGGCAATCGAGACACCAGTTGACCGGCTTGAGGCCGCGATAAAGGTGGCCCTTGTCGAGCAGCTTGCCGAGGGCGCGAATTTCGTCAGCCTCGGTCTTGAAGTTCATGGTCGTGTAGGGGTTGTCCCACTCGCCGAGAACGCCGAGACGGATGAAGTCCTTCTTCTGCCGCTCGATCTGTTCGGCGGCGAATTCCCGGCACAACTGGCGCACCTTGTTGCCTTCGAGATGCTTGCCGTGCTTCTTCTCGATCTGGTGCTCGATCGGCAGGCCGTGGCAATCCCAGCCCGGCACGTAGGGCGCGTCGAAACCGGCCAGCGTACGAGCGCGAACGATAATGTCCTTGAGTATCTTGTTCACCGCGTGGCCGATGTGGATGTCGCCGTTGGCGTAGGGCGGGCCGTCGTGGAGCACGAAGCGCGGCCGGCCCTTCGAAGCCTCGCGGATCATCCGGTAGAGCTGCTTCTCCTGCCACTGCTTGACCCAGGCCAGCTCCCGCTTGGCGAGGTCGCCGCGCATCGGGAAGGGCGTGTCGGGCATGTTGAGGGTGGATTTGTAATCAGCCATTTGGATTGCCGCCTGCAAAGTAGGTTCGCGTTTGCGCCACGTCGCGCTCGATCTGGGCCGTCAGGGCCATCAGGGAATCGTATTTCGCCTCGTCGCGCAACTTGTGCAGAAAATGCACCGCCACGTGGGCACCGTAGATTTCGCGGTCGAAATCGAGCAGATGCACTTCCAGCACCGGCTTCAAGCCGTCGCCCAGCGTCGGCCGCACACCGAGGCTGGCGGCGCCGGGCAGATGGCGCTTGTCGAGGCCGGACACGGTGACGGCGAAAACGCCAGCCAGGGGCACGTGCTTGCGTTTCAGCTGGATGTTCGCGGTCGGGAAGCCGATCCGGCGGCCGATCTTGTCGCCATGCACCACCCGGCCGGAAATGTTGTAGGGCCGGCCCAGAAGCCGCGCCGCGTGTTCCAAGTCGCCAGCAGCCAGCGCCTCGCGTACCGCGGAACTGGAAACACGCTCGCCATCGAGATCGATTGTATGCATGGCCTCGACGCCGAAGTTGTGCTCGACGCCGGCCTGCTGCAAGGTCGAAAAATCACCGCCACGGCCGCGACCGAAACGGAAGTCGTCGCCGATGATCAGATGGCGGACCCCCAGGCCCCGCACCAGCAGATGCTCGATGAAATCTTCCGCCGTCAGGGCCGACAGCTTGCGGCTGAAATGGCACACATATGTCCGTTCGACACCGCAGGCCTCTATCAGGCCCAGCTTTTCGCGCAGGCTGGTCAGGCGCGCCGGCGCCTGCTCGGGCGAGAACAGCTCGCGCGGATGCGGCTCGAAGGTCATTACCGAAGCGGGCAGGCCAAGTTCCCGCGCCTTGGTCGTCAGGCGCTCCAAAAGTGCGCGATGGCCCAGGTGCAGGCCGTCGAAGTTGCCGATCGCCAGCACGGTGGGAGAACTCGCCCGCTCGGGTATCGTGCGGAAAACCAGCATCGCCTTGGGAATTGGGGAAAAGTTGTTAATTATATCAACCGCAGCCCACCCGACCCGCCATACGGCAGCGCAGCAATCCCATGCTTGCATCGAAACTATCGATAGCCTCGACACCGGTACTTTTTATAATGTTGCAAGTATTTGACTTAACTATATAAATAATTCCTTGTCGTTAATCTTGGGCGAAGCTTATGCACCATGGGTTTCGCTCGCGTCATGATCAAGGAGGAGGAGACCGGTCGTGACCAAGAACGATCTGATCATTCGCATTGCCGGCGAGGGCGGAGAAGGCATCATTTCCGCCGGCGACATGATCACCCAGGCCTGTGCGCGAGCCGGCCTTGACGTCTACACGTTCAAGACCTTTCCGGCGGAGATCAAGGGCGGCTACGCCATGTACCAATTGCGCGCCGGCACCGAACGGCTGTTCAACCAGGGCGACAGCTTCGACGTCCTCTGCGCCTTCAACGGCGAAGCCTACGATCTCAACCACACGCGGCTCCAACCCGGCACCGTGCTGGTGTACGACTCGCCCGGCGGCGACTTCGAGCCGGACATTCCCGAAGGTGTGTTCGCCTATCCGATCCCGATGACCGCGACAGCAAAGGAGCTGAAGAGTCCGCGCGCCAAGAACATGGTCGCGCTCGGCGCGCTGTCGAAACTATTCGACATCCCGGCGGCTTCCCTGCACGAAGTGATCGCCGCCAAGTTCGGTCGCAAAGGCGAAACCATCGTGCAAGGTAACCTGGCCGCCTTCGAGCGCGGCCGCGAACTGGCCGCCGAGCAAACCAAGGTCGATCCCTTCGCCGTAGAGCACGCCAAGCAGAAGCGCGACGTCGTCGTCATGTCGGGCAACCACGCCATCGGCCTCGGCGCACTGATTGCCGGGCTCGACTTCTACTCCGCCTATCCGATCACCCCAGCCACGGAAATCGCGCAATACGTGGCGAAGCATCTGCCCAAGCGCGGTGGCACGCTGATCCAGGCCGAGGACGAAATCGCCTCGATCTCGCAGGTCGTCGGCGCGTCCTACGCCGGCAAAAAAGCGATGACCGCCACTTCGGGTCCTGGCCTTTCGCTGATGAGCGAGATGTTGGGCATGGCCTTCATGAGCGAGACGCCCTGTGTCGTGGTCGACGTGCAGCGCGGCGGTCCCTCCACCGGCCTGCCGACCAAGCACGAGCAGTCCGATCTGTTTCTCGCCATCCACGGCACCCACGGCGATGCGGGCCGCATCGTGCTGTCGGTGGAAAACGTGCACGATTGCATCGGCCTCACCGTGACGGCCTTCAACCTAGCCGAGAAATATCAGTGCCCGGTGCTGCTGTTGTCCGACGGCTCCCTCGCCTTCTCCACGCAGAGCGTGCCCTATCCCGACCCCGACAGTTACGTCAAGGTCGAGCGCAAGCGCTGGGACGGCGAGGGCGAGTACAAGCGTTACCAGATCACGGAAGACGGCATCTCGCCCATGGCCGACCCGGGCACGCATGGCGCCACACACATCGCCACCGGCCTCGAGCACAATGAACTCGGGCTGCCCAATTACACGTCGGGCAACCATGAGGCGATGCAGGCGAAACGTTTCAGTAAGCTCAAGGGTGTCATCGCCGACTTGCCGGCGGCTGAAGTGGATGGCGAGGGCGAAGCGGAACTGGGCATCATCGCCTGGGGCAGCACCATCGGCGTCGTCCGCGAGGCGTTGCAGCGTTTGCGCGTTGGGGGGATCAAGGTCAAGGGCTTCTATCCCAAGCTGCTCTGTCCGCTGCCCGCCGAGCAGTTCGAAGCCTTTGGCGCCTCGTGCCAGCGGCTGCTCTTGCCCGAGGTCAACTTCCAGGGCCAGCTTGCCCATTTCGTGCGCGCCGAAACCTCGCTGCGCCCGGAGTCCTATACCGTCTGCGGCGGCCTGCCCTTCACGCCCAACATGATCGTTCGCAAGGTCAAGGAGATGCTCGCATGAACGCGCCTCATCCCGTCCTCCATCCGCAGGCCCACTTGCACAAGGTCGCGCTCCAGTCGAAGGAATACAAGGACAACGTCAATCCCTTCTGGTGCCCCGGCTGCGGCCACCACGGCGTACTGACCAGCCTGCTGCGGGCACTGGCCGAAGTCGGCGTCGACCCGAACTTCCTGGTCAACATCTCGGGCATCGGCTGCTCGTCGCGCCTGCCCTACTTCGTCAAGTCGTACAAGATGCACACGCTGCACGGCCGCGCCGGCCCGGTGGCGACGGGTACGCAACTGGCCCGGCCCGACTTGGCCATCGTGGTCTCGGGTGGCGACGGCGACGGCTTCTCCATCGGCGGCGGCCACATGCCGCACCTGGCACGCAAGAACGTCAATGTCACCTACGTGCTGATGGACAACCACGTCTATGGCCTGACCAAGTGCCAGGCCTCGCCCACCTCGCGGCGCGAGATGAAGACCGCGACTACGCCCTACGGCGGCGTCGAGGAACCACTGGACCCGGTGCTGTACATGCTCACCTACGGCGCCAGCTATGTTGCCCAGTCGTACGCGGCCAACGCCAAGCTGACCACCCGGCTGATCAAGGAAGGCATGGAGCACAAGGGCTTCGCCTTCATCAACGTGCTGTCGCACTGCCCGACCTTCAACGAGATCGACGACGCCAAGAGCTTCAAGGAAGCGAGCGAAGAGGTTTCCACCGAGCACGATGTCAGCGATCTCGACGCCGCCATGCACGTCGTCAACATGGCGACGCGCGCCGGCCGCGTTCCCACCGGCCTGCTCTACAGGGTCGAACGGCCGACGCTGGACGAGCGCATGGCCGAACTGGTGCAACGTGTCGGCGGCCACCCCAACTTCGACCTGAAGAAGATCATCGACCTTTCCCGGCCATAAGCGCGGCCATGACCGAAACCCCGACCGCCTTCGACCTCACCATCAACGGCCAGCGCGCGCAGGCGCATGCCGGCATGACGGTCGTCGAGGCGGCCTGGCGCAACGGCGTGCCGCGTGTGCGCGGTGTCGGCTGCCTGGAGGGCGTGTGCGGCTCCTGCCGCATCCTGCTGCGGCAGGATCGCGAGGTGACGGTGGCGCTGGCTTGCCAGACATTCGTCCAGCCGGACATGGAAGTGGTGTTCCTGCCGGCGCCGTCGGCTCCTCGTCACCACTACGATATCGAGGACTTCAAGGACAGCTGGGACATCCAGTCGCGCTTCCACGAGATATTCCCGGAAGCGGCACGTTGCCGGCATTGCCACGGCTGTGTCGTTTCCTGCCCGAAGGGCATCGATGTCGAGGAAGCGATTACGCTCGCTGCGGCCGGCCGCTTCCGCGACGCCGGCGAGATGTTCTTCGAGTGTGTGATGTGCGAGCTGTGCGACGGCGCCTGTCCGGAACAGATGGCGCCGGCCCACGTCGGCCTGTTCTGTCGCCGCATCACCGCCCACTTCCACCTGCGGCCACCCAACCTCATCCATCGGCTTGAGGAACTGCGTCAGAGCGGCCACGGTCAACTGCGGGAAGATCATGACTAAGAAGGGCATCTCGCTCGCCGAGGCGCGCGCCCGCTACCGGCCCGATGCCGAACTGGCACCTTTGCCGGACACGGTCGACCCCGACACACTGCTCGCCGCCTTCCATCCGGATCACCTGCGCGGTAGCGTGGTCAAGCTTGCCGTCGGCGCCAATACGGGCGACAGCTGCCAGCACGAACTGGCCGATTTGCTGCAGGCCGAGGCCTACATCGACGAGGCCGATCTTGCCGGCACGCCTGTCACCGACACCGACGTTCTGATCATAGGTGGCGGCGGCGCCGGTTGCGCCGCGGCGCTGGCCGCGGCCGAGCGCGGTGCCAGCGTCATCCTGGCCACCAAGCTGCGCCTCGGCGACAGCAACACCGTCATGGCCGAAGGCGGCATCCAGGCTGCCATCGAGCCGGAAGACAGCCTCCAGCGCCATGTTCAGGACACCCTGCGCGGCGGTCACCATGCCGGTGACCCGGCCTTGGTTGCGGCCATGGTCGAGGACGGCCCCGATGTCATCCGTTGGCTGATCCGCCAGGGCATGCAGTTCGAACAGACGGCCGGCGGCAACCTGCACACGCGCAAGGCCGGCGGCCTGAGTACCGCCCGCATCGTGCATTGCCGCGACTACACCGGCCTGGAGATGATGCGCGTGTTGCGCGAAGCCGTCATCCAGCACCGCTCGATCCAGGTCTGGGAACAGAGCCCCGCCGTCGAACTGCTCTCCAACGAGCGCGGCCAGAAGTGCGTCGGTGCCGTGCTGTCCTCGCTCGCCGACGGCCGCCTGCGCATCGTCCGCACGCGCTCGGTCATTCTCGCCACGGGCGGCATCGGCCGCCTGCACCTGAACGGCTTCCCGACTTCCAATCACCTCGGCGCCACCGGCGACGGCCTCATCCTCGCCTATCGCATCGGCGCCAGGCTGCGCGATCTCGATTCCTTCCAGTACCACCCGACCGGCCTCGTCTATCCGCCGCATCTCTCCGGCAAGCTCGTGACGGAGGGCGTGCGCGCCGCTGGCGCCCTGCTGCTCAACGCCGATGGGCAACGCTTCGTCGACGAACTGGCGCCGCGCGACATTGTTTCCGCCGCCATCCTGCGCGAGTGCCGCGAGGGACGCGGCATCCGCAGCCCGCGCCTCGACAAGGAACGCTACGGCGTCTGGCTCGATACGCCGCGCCTGGAGCACGCCCAACCCGGATTGCTGGAGCGCCAGTTCCCCAAGCTGCTCGGCCGTACCCGTGTCGCCGGCATCGACCCGCGTGTCGATCCGCTGCTGGTGCACCCGACCCTGCACTACCAGAACGGCGGTGTCGTCATCGACGTCGACGGCGCCACCACGGTACCCGGCCTCTACGCCGTCGGCGAGGTTTCCGGCGGCATCCACGGCCGCAACCGCATCATGGGCAACGCGCTGCTGGAGATCATCGGCTTCGGCCGACGCGCCGGTGCTGCCGCCGCAGTCGAGCGCGACCGCGGCCCGAAGAAGGTAACACTGGAACACGTCAATCGCGTGCGCCGCGCATTGACTTTGGCCGGCATGCCGATGACACGCAAGGCGCCGCAAGTGCTGCCGCCCTACGCAGGAGGCGTATGGAATCGCTGAACCAGGTGCTGCTGCATCCCGACCGGCGTGTCGGCGCCGACCTGGAACGCTGGCTGAAAGTCAGCCGTGGCGGTACGCCAATACAGGCGACGATCAGCGATCCCGCCAAAGTGCGCGCGCAGATCCGCGCTGCCGATCTGCGCGGCCTGGGCGGAAGCGGCTTCCCGGTCTGGCAGAAGTGGGAAGCCGTCGCCGCCGAATCGGCAAAACCGGACAAGTATCTCGTCGTCAATGGCAACGAGGACGAGCCGGGCACGTTCAAGGATCGCCTGCTGCTGGAGGACACACCGCACCAGGTGATCGAGGGCGCGCTGGTGGCGGCGCTGGCGGTGGGCGCCAACCGCATCGTCTTCTACATCAATCCGGATCAGACGCGCTCATTGGCATCGCTCAAGCTCGCGCTCGAACAATGGCAGGCCGCCGACCTGCTGGCTGTGGCATCGAAGGCACTGGGCCGCGACATCGAGTTGACGCTGCTGCCGGGTTCCGGCCATTACATCGGCGGCGAGGAAACCGCGGCCATGGAATGGATCGAAGGAAGATTCCCATTCCCCCGCGGCAAGCCGCCCTATCCGGCCCAGGTGGGTGTGCATGGCTGCCCGACGCTGATCAACAACGTCGAGACGCTGGCCCATGTGCCGCACATCGTCATGCACGGCGCCGAGTGGTTCCGCGCCCAGGGGCGGGGCACGGGAACGGGCACCAAGCTCTACTCGCTCAGCGGCGACGTGCTGCACCCGGGCGTTTATGAGTTGCCCATGGGCACGCCGTTGCGCGAGCTGATCTTCACCCACGGCGGCGGCCTGCTCTCGGGCAAGCCGCTGAAGGCGATCTTCACGGGCGGCCCCTCGAACACGCTGCTGACGCCGGCCGATCTCGATGTCGGCCTCGACTTCGATTCGCTGCGCGCACGCGGCGGCAGCCTCGGTACCGGCGCCATGATCGTCATCTCGGAAGGCACCGGCATCGTCAAGCGCGTGGCCGAGTACGTGCGCTTCTTCGCCCACTCGTCCTGCGGCCAATGCCCTCCGTGCAAGAGCGGCACCGCAACGCTCTCGCGACTGCTCGACCGCATCGACACCGGTCGCGGTACCAACGCCGATCTGGCCACGCTGGAGAATCTCTGCGCCATGCTGCCGGGCAGCGGGCGCTGCCACCTGCTCAACGGCGTCGTACAGCTACTCGACAGCTCGTTCCGGCACTTCCATCACGAATACCGCAACGCGCTGCGCTGATCAAAGCGAGGCGAGCTTGGACTTCGCCAGCGGCGGGTTCTTGGCGAAATAGCGCTTGATGCCGCGCAGGATGGCTTCCGCCATCTGATCCTGATAGTTGTCATCAGCCAGTCGCTTTTCCTCTTCCGGGTTGGAGATGAAGGCCGTCTCGACTAGGATGGAAGGAATGTCCGGCGCCTTGAGCACGGCAAAACCCGCCTGCTCGACATGGCCCCGGTGCAGGGAATTGATGCGGCCCAGCTCGCCGAGGACATCCTTGCCGAGCTTCAAGCTGTCGTTGATGGTCGCCGTCTGCGACAGATCGAGCAGCGTGCGCGCCAGGTGCTGATCCTTGACGCCGAAGTTCACGCCGCCGATCAGGTCGGCCGCATTCTCCTTCTGCGCCAGCCAGCGGGCAGCCGATGACGAGGCGCCGTTTTCCGACAGCACGAACACGCTGGAGCCACGCGCTGTCGGCTTGACGAAAGCATCGGCATGCACCGAAACGAACAAGTCGGCCTGCACTCGCCGCGCCTTGTGTACGCGCTGTTGCAGCGGGATGAAGAAATCGCCGTCACGGGTCAACAACGAACGCATATTCGGTTCGGCATCCATCTTCGCCTTCAGCCGGCGGGCGATGGACAATGTCACGTTCTTCTCGTAATTGCCGCCGCGGCCGACGGCGCCGGGATCTTCGCCGCCGTGGCCCGGATCGAGCACCACCGTGACGAGCCGCGCGACATCCGGTCGATCGGCGCTGTTGGGTATTCGTGCCTGCTGCGGCTCCTGGCGGCTGCCGAGCTTTTCGTCGTTCCGCAGCAGCGCCATCAGCGGGTCGGGTTCGTCGACCGGATACAGATCGAGTACCAGCCGATGGCCATAGTCGCCCACGGGCTTGAGCGTGAATACCTGCGGCCTGATCTCGCCCTTGAGTTCGATCACCAGCCTAACGACGCCAGGCCGGTTGCGGCCCGCGCGGATCAGCTTGATGTAGGGATCGGTGTCGGCGATCTTGCCCGGCAGGCTGCCAAGCACCGAATTGAACTCGACGCCTTCGAGGTCCACCACCAGCCGGTAGGGATCCTTGACCAGCATGTGACTGAACTGAATGGGCTGGTTGTGCTCCAGCGTCACGCGGGTGTAGTCGGCGGCGGGCCAGACCCGCACGGCCAGCACGCTCGGCAGTGCGGCGGCCGCAGTCGCCAGTGCGCGACCGACCGGCGTCACCAGCAGCGTCAGGCTGGCGGCGGCGTACCGGAGGACATCGCGGCGGGAAGAGCGGAATTCGTCAGGCATTGCCAACCCCGCTCGCTGCCGGCTTCGACCATGGCCTCACGGCCAGTGCCATGTAACGAGAGACGGATGTGCAGGTCTGGCGCGGGCAAATAGGGCGCGGCCCGCTCCGGCCATTCGACCAGGCAGACGCCATTGCCAGCGAAGTATTCATCCAGGCCCGCATCCAGATACTCTTCCGGCTGATTGAACCGATAAAAATCAAAGTGATACAAGTGTAATCCAGAAACCTCATGAAGTTCAACCAGCGCGTAGGTGGGGCTTTTCACCAAACCGGTGTCGCCCAGGATGCGGAGCAGGCCGCGCACGAGCGTGGTCTTGCCGGCACCAAGGTCGCCGTCGAGATAAATCACCATGCCCGGTTGCGCACAAGGCGCCAACGCCGCGCCCAGAGCGAGCGTGGCACTTTCGTCGGCGAGAATGATGTTCATAATGTCTTGCATGGACGCTGAAAATTCGCGGGCGCTGGCGGCGCGCATCAAGGACTGGGGCCGGGAACTTGGCTTCTCAGCAGTGCGCATCGCCGGCGTTCACCTGCCGGATGCCGAACCCCGCCTTGCCGCGTGGCTGCAGGCCGGCTACCACGGTGAAATGGATTATATGGCCGGCCATGGCGCCAAGCGCGCCCGTCCGGACGAACTGCTGCCCGGGACACGCGCCATCATTGTCGCGCGCATGGACTACCAACCGAATGCCGCCGACGCCGAAACGAACCTTGGCGATGGCCTTCGTGCCTACATCTCCCGCTATGCGCTGGGCCGCGACTACCACAAGCTGCTGCGCAGCCGCCTGCAGAATCTCGCCGAGCGCATGGCCAGCGAGATCGGCCCCAGCGGACATCGCGTCTTCGTCGATTCGGCGCCGGTGATGGAGGTGGCGCTGGCCACAGAAGCAGGCCTCGGCTGGCGTGGCAAGCACACGCTGCTGCTTACGCGCAACGCTGGCTCCTGGTTCTTTCTCGGCGAAATCTTCACCGACCTGCCGCTGCCGCCCGACGAACCGGTCACCGATCACTGCGGCACGTGTCGCGCCTGTCTCGACACCTGCCCGACCGGCGCCATTACCGAACCGTACCGGCTCGATGCCCGCCGCTGCATCTCCTATCTCACCATCGAGCTCAAGGGCACCATCCCGGAAGACCTGCGGCCGGCAATCGGCAATCGCATCTACGGCTGCGACGACTGCCAGCTCTGCTGCCCGTGGAACCGCAACGCGCCGCAGACTAAGGAGAAGGATTTCGCGCCGCGCCACCATCTCGATACGGCAACGCTGGTGGAACTGTTCTCGTGGCCAAAGTCAGTCTTCGCGGAACGCCTCGCCGGCTCGGCCATTCACCGCATCGGCCATGAGCGCTGGCTGCGCAACATCGCCGTCGCACTCGGCAATGCGCCGACGACTCCGGAAATCATCGCGGCGCTGGAATCGCGCCGCGATGATGAATCAGAAATGGTCCGGGAACACGTACGCTGGGCGCTGGCCCGGCACGGAGTCACTTAGCCGGCGACAGGTTTCACACAGGACGCCGCCTGCTTGGCTCGCTGGCGGGCTTCGTCGGTGGTGTCGGCGTTGGCGACGGCGACGCCCATGCGCCGCTTGACGAAGCTTTCAGGCTTGCCGAACAGGCGCAGGTCCGATTCGGGCACAGCCAGCGCCTTGGCCACGCCTTCGAAGGCGATGCCCTTCGCCTCGATGCCACCATAGATCACGGCGGACGCACCGGGCCGGCGCAGGCTCACGTCAACCGGCAGACCGAGAATGGCGCGGGCATGGAGTTCGAATTCGGAGAGGCGCTGCGTGGCCAGCGTGACGAGGCCGGTGTCGTGCGGGCGCGGGCTGACTTCGGAGAACCAGACCCGGTCACCCTTGATGAAGAGTTCGACGCCGAAGATGCCACGACCGCCAAGCGCTCCGGTGACCGCCTTGGCGATATCCCGTGACTTCTGGAGCGCGGTCGGGGACATGGCCATCGGCTGCCAGGATTCGACGTAGTCGCCATTGACCTGCACATGACCGATCGGCTCGCAGAAATGCGTTTCCACTTCGCCCGATATACCGATGGCGCGCACGGTGAGTTGGGTGATTTCGTAATCGAAATCGATGAAGCCCTCGACAATGACGCGCCCCAGGCCGACGCGACCGCCGGCCTGGGCGTAGTCCCAAGCCTTCTGCACATCGCCGGCCGACTTGATCAGCGACTGGCCCTTGCCCGACGAGGACATGACCGGCTTGATCACGCAGGGATAGTCGACGCCACCATCGATTGCCGCCTTCAATTCGGCCAGCGAATCGGCGAACTTGTAGGGAGAAGTCGGCAGGCCAAGTTCCTCGGCGGCGAGGCGGCGAATGCCTTCCCGGTTCATGGTGAGTTGTGCGGCCCGCGCGGTGGGGATGATCTCAGTCCAACCCTCGCGCTCGATCTCGACCAGCATCGCGGTGGCGATGGCCTCGATTTCCGGCACCACCAGATGCGGCCGCTCCTGTTCGATGACGGCACGTAGGGCGACGCCATCGGTCATGGCAATCACGTGGCTGCGATGAGCAACCTGCATGCCCGGCGCGTCGGCGTAGCGGTCGACGCCGATCACCTCGCAGCCGAGCCGTTGCAGGGCGATGACGACTTCCTTGCCCAGTTCGCCGCAGCCAAGCAGCATCACCTTCGTCGCAGAAGACGACAGCGGCGTGCCGATACGGGTAATGCGGTTCATTCGCCAGTCGCGATGGGGCGCGCCGGATCGGCGCACCACTCGCTCCAGGACCCGGGATAGAGCTTGGAGCCCTTGAGGCCGGCAATTTCCATCGCGAGCAGGTTGTGGCAGGCGGTGACGCCGGAGCCGCACTGCTGCACTACCTTCGCGGGATCGCGCCCCGCGAGCAGGACATCGTATTCGGCGCGCAGATCTTCGGCCGGCTTGAAGTAGCAGCCGGCGTCATCGAGGTTGTCGAAGTAGAAGCGATTGACGGCACCGGGAATGTGGCCGCCGACGGGATCCAGCGTTTCTTCTTCGCCGGTGAACCGCTCCGGTGCGCGGGCATCGAGAATCAGCGTTTCGGGCAATTGCAGCTTCGCTTGCACGAAGTCTGCGTCCACCGTCAGCGGCAGTGGCTTCGGCTGGAAATCAACGGGTGAAACAACCGGCACCTCGGTAACCAGGACTTGCTTCGCCCGTCGCCAGCCCGGCAGGCCGCCGTCGAGCAAAGCCACCTTGTCGTGGCCCAGCCAGCGCAGCATCCACCAAAGCCGGGAGGCGAAGATGCCCCCCTCGTTGTCGTAGGCGACGACCTGTGTTGCCGGACCGACGCCGCACTCGCCCATACGCCTGGCGAAGGCTGCCGGATCGGGCAGCGGGTGGCGGCCGTTGCGGCCGGTCTTCTCGCCCGACAGGTCGCGGTCGAGATGCAGGAACAGGGCACCGGGAATGTGGCCCTTGGCGTAGGCATTGGCGCCGTACTCGATGTTCTGGAGATCGTGGCGGCAGTCGAAGATGCGCCAGCCAGGATCGCCGACATGGGCGATCAACTCCTCGGTACTGACCAGCAAACCGCTCATGCCACCCCACCCTCGGCCAGCCAGGCGCGGGCCTCGTCCTCGTCGGCAAACACTCGCAGATCGGCCGAAACGAACAGCTGTTCCAGCCAGGCACTCAAGGTCACCCACTGACTGTCGGTGATGACGGCGATGCGGCGAAAATCGCCACCATGCTGGCGCGAGAACTTGATCTCCTCCCAAGCCATGTCGACGGTGAAGTCGGCCATTTCCCGCAAGTCGAACAGCAGGTCGACCGGGCCATCGAACTTGACCTTGAACAGAACCAGTTCCTCGAACTCCCTAAAATCAGCGAGCGTGAATTCGCCGAGAACGACGATGGAAACCAGTGAACGCGTGTGGTCGGTGGTGATCATATTGTTTTGCTTTCGGCTAGAGGTGGTCCGCCATGATGCGACGATAGAACTCGTGGAAATGCTGCATGCCATCCTCCATCGGCGACTGGTAGGGGCCCACCTCGTTGCGGTCCTCCTTCATCAGCGCGTAGCGACCGCGGTCCATGCGCTCGCCGATGTCATCGTCCTCGATCGCCGTTTCCATATAGGCCGCCTGCTCCGCCTCGATGAACTCCCGCTCGAAGAGGGCGATTTCCTCGGGATAGTAGAACTCGACCACGTTCAAGGTTCTGTTCACGTCCTGCGGAATCAGGGTCGAGACGACCAGGACATGCGGGTACCACTCGACCATGATGTTCGGATAGTAGGTCAGCCAGACCGCGCCCTGCGGAGGCTTCTCGCCCTTGGCGCCGTAGTAGTCGAGCACCGCCTGCTGCCAGCGGCCATAGGCCTTGGAACCGACGCGTGTCAGCGGCGTAATGCCGACCTTCTGCACGGAATACCACTCGCCGAACTGCCAGGTCAGATCGTCGCAGGTGACGAAATTGCCCAGCCCCGGGTGATATGGCACGACGTGGTAGTCCTCGAGATAGACCTCGATGAAGGTCTTCCAGTTGTACTTGCATTCGTGCAACTCGACGCGGTCCAGCTTGTAACCGCTGAAATCGAACTCGCCCGCCACCTGCATGCCGGCCAGGTCGGCTGCCGCCGAGCGCGGGCCCTTGAACAGCAGGCCGTTCCAGGATTCGAGCTTGCGCTTGTGCAGGTTCAGGCAGGGATTGGCCGGAAAATGCGGCGCGCCGATCAGTTCGCCCTGCGTATCGTAGGTCCAGCGGTGGATCGGGCAGACGATGTTGTGGGCCGTACCGGAGCCTTGCAGCATGACGGCCTGGCGATGCCGGCAGATGTTCGACATGTCATACACGCCGTCCGGCTGGCGCACCAGCAGCCGGGAATGATCCAGCCACTCCTGGGAGCGATAGTTGTACAGTTCGGGCACCATCAGTTCGTGGCCGACGTACCCCGATCCGGCATCGAAGAAGAGTTTTTTCTCCAGTTCAAACCGCTTTTCGTCGAAATACCAGTCGACGGGGAACTGGGAAACGCCGGGCGAGAGCTTTGCGCGGCTGGCGATGTCGGACATGTTCCCAACCTCCAAGAGTTGCCAAAAACCGGCAGAAAAACAGCGAAGAACGTGCCGGAATCGGGGGGTGTCAGTATAGCCAAAATTGACCGACAGGCGCTGCTTGCGGTATTTTGGCGCCTTTTCCAGAGCCGCAATTCATGGCCAAGGCAACCGTGCCTCCCCGGTCCCCTGTTTCGCCCGCGTCTTTCGAGGCTGCCCTGCAGGAACTCGAGTCCATCGTTCAGGCAATGGAGGCCGGTGAAGCGCCGCTGGAGGAATCGCTTGCCGCATACGAGCGCGGCGTCGCGCTGCTCAAGCATTGCCAGGAGACGCTCACAGCCGCCGAGAAAAAGCTGCAGATTCTGGAGAATGGAGCCTTGCGGGACTTCGATGCCGCCGGCGAAAGCGCTGCGGAAAGCTGATGATGGATTTCCAGACCTGGATGGCCGCCGTTCAAGCGCGGACCGAATCTGCCTTGGCGCAATGTCTGCCGGCACCCGCCACTGCCCCCGCGCGCCTGCACGAAGCGATGCGCTATGCCGTTCTCGGCGGCGGCAAGCGCGTGCGGCCGCTGCTTTGCCATGCCGTCGGCGAGATCTTCGCCGCCGACGGCGGGCGGCTGGACGCTCCGGCCTGTGCCGTGGAGCTCATCCACGCCTACTCGCTGGTGCACGACGACCTGCCCTGCATGGACGATGACGTCCTCCGACGCGGCAAGCCGACCTGCCATGTCGAATACGACGAAGCGACGGCGCTGCTGGTCGGCGATGCCCTGCAGACGCTCGCCTTCCAGGTGCTGGCCGATCATGGTGCCACGATCGCCATGGTAGCCCTGCTTGCCCAGGCGACCGGTTCGCGCGGCATGGCTGGCGGCCAGGCGATCGACCTGGCGGCCGTCGGCAAGACGCTGACGGTCGAGGAACTCGAATTCATGCACGTCCACAAGACGGGCGCACTGATCCGCGCCGCCGTGCTGCTCGGTGCCCATGCGGGCAATGCGGACGACAAGGCCTTGCTCCAGCTGGCCCATTACGCCAGCCGTGCCGGCCTGCTGTTCCAGGTGGTGGATGACATCCTCGATGCCGAGAGCAACACCGCCACGCTGGGCAAGACTGCGGGCAAGGATGCCGCGCAGAACAAACCGACCTACGTCAGCCTGCTCGGCGCCTTGCACGCCAAGGAGATGGCGGCCGACTTGCGCGCCGAAGCCAAGGAAGCACTGGCACCCTTCGGCGACCGCGCGCAACGCCTGCACGAACTCACCGATTACATCGCCGACCGTCGTTTCTGATGCCATATCCTTTGCTCGATACCATCAATGACCCGGCAGACCTGCGCGGGCTGCCGCGCGAGTCTCTGGCCCAAGTCGCCGAGGAACTGCGAACGTTCCTGATCGACTCGGTCGCCAGGACCGGCGGTCACCTGTCGTCCAATCTGGGCACGGTGGAACTGACCATCGCCCTGCATTACGTTTTCGACACGCCCGAGGATCGCCTGGTGTGGGATGTCGGCCACCAGACCTACGGCCACAAGATACTTACCGGCCGGCGTGCCGGTATGGCCCGGCTGCGCATGAAGAATGGCATCGGCGGCTTTCCGCGCCGCGTCGAGAGTCCCTACGACACCTTTGGCGTCGGTCATTCGTCGACCTCGATCTCGGCGGCGCTGGGCATGGCCGTCGCGGCGCGCGATAAGGGCGAGGACCGGCGCGTGGTTGCCGTCATCGGCGATGGCGCCATGTCCGCAGGCCAGGCTTTCGAAGCACTCAACAACGCCGGCGTAATCGACGCCAATCTGCTGGTGATCCTCAACGACAATGACATGTCGATTTCCCAGCCGGTCGGCGCGCTCAACAAGTACCTGGCGCGCCTGCTCTCCGGCCGCACCTTCAACGCCGCCCGCAAGGCCGGTGAGAAGGTTTTGTCCGTTTCACCGTCGCTGCTGGAACTGGCCAAGCGCGCCGAGGAGCACTTCAAGGGCATGTTCGTGCCGGGCACGCTGTTCGAGGAATTCGGTTTCAACTACATCGGTCCCATAGACGGCCATGACCTCGACTCGCTGATTCCGACATTGCAGAACCTACGGCAACTGAAAGGACCGCAGTTTCTGCATGTCGTCACCCGAAAGGGCCAGGGCTACAAGCTCGCCGAGGCGGACCCCATCCTCTACCATGGCGTTTCGAAATTCGACACTGCCAACGGCATTCAGTCGGCGGGCGGCAAGCTGACCTACACACAGATTTTCGGCGACTGGCTGTGCGACATGGCCAAGGATGACTCGCGCCTGGTGGGCATCACGCCGGCCATGCGCGAAGGATCAGGCATGGTGCGCTTCGCCGAGGAGTTCCCGCAGCGCTACCACGATGTCGGCATCGCCGAACAGCACGCGCTGACATTCGCCGCTGGCCTCGCCTGCGAAGGCATGAAGCCGGTGGT
>DASRXN010000116.1:0-2685 GCA_035654135.1 Rhodocyclaceae bacterium
GCTGCGAAACCAGCGCCAGTTCGCCGGGATCAGCAGCCAAAGCAGCAGGCCCGCGCCTACGAAAAGGTTGGTGTACTTGGAAAGGAGGCCAAGACCGGCGAAGAGGCCGACCGCAAGCCACCAGTCCGCCCGCTGCGACACGTAGAGCTCGGCAAGAGCCCAGCCCGTCAATCCCCAAAACATCACGGAAGGTGCATCCGGCGTGATGACGACACTGCCGACCGCAAGTAAAGGCATGGCGAGCGCGAACCAGACGGCGCGCTTCGCAACCGCCGGCCCGAATAGGATGTGGGCGGTGCGCCACAGCACGAAGGGGCCAAGCAGCGAGCCCAGCACGGCAAGCAGACGGATGCCGAGAGGATTGTCGCCTGCGATCGAGCGTCCCGCGGCAATCATCCAGCCCACCATCGGCGGGTGGTCGAGGTAGGACATGGCGGGGGCCAACGCCCACAGGCGGTAGTAAGCCTCGTCCTCGGTAAGGCCCGCGAAGGCCGCCACGATGACGTGAACGAGGCCGAGCACGGCAATCGCCGCCAGCAGGAGCCGGCCGGAAGCATCGAGCCAGCCAGGCCAGCCCTGCGCAGCACCAGGTGCGGAGCGACCGCTCGGCAGGGGCTCATTTCTCGGCATGATTTAACGGCCCCACCCGCTCCGCTCGGTGTCCGCCTGCAGCCGCCAGCTCGAAAGGCTGCCGCAATGCGCTTGATCTCACTCTACCTGCTTGCGCACGGACTTCGCATTGCGGCGAATTTCATCGGCATCACATGCGGTTTCAGAGTGAAGATTGACAGCAGCGCGCCGGCCTGTGACGATCTTTCACCAGAAAAAGAATGCCCAATTCGATCGTCCAAGGAGGAACGCCTATGCCATCCAGCCGTATGGGCCGCTTTGCCGGCCTGTTCGCTGTTGCCTTGCTTGCGCTAACGAGTCTGTCCGCTCTAGTGCAGGCACAACAGGCGCGCCACTTCCGATTCGCCTATGACCAGCCGAAGAACACCGGCTACGGCATCGTCGGCGATGTCTTCTCCGACAAGCTCAAGGCGCTGAGCAACGGCACGATGCTGATTGACCAGTATCCCGGTGCCCAGCTCGGGCAGGAGCCGCAAGTCCTTCAGCTGATGAAGGCAGGCGACATAGACTTCTGCATCTCTGCGTCGGCCAACGCCGCTACGCTTTCTCCCCAGGCGGGCGTAATGTCGTTGCATTTCCTGTTCCGGTCGGAAGACCATCTCAAGAAAGCGCTGGCCGATCCCGAGGTGGCCAAGGCCGTCAAGCAGATGATCGAGGAGACGGTGCAGGGTGCGCATGTGATCGCGCTCGCCAGCCTTGGCTTGCGCTCGATGTACTCCAAACGTGAGATCCACAAGGTCGAGGACGTCAAGGGTCTGAAAGTTCGCGTGCAGGCGACCGCGACCGAGGACATGATGTTCCCGGTTTACGGCGCGCAGACCGTGCACATGCCATTTGGCAGCGTCTACACGTCACTTCAAACCGGCGTGGTGGACGTCGCCGAGAACGGCGTCAACGTCTACCTCGTCAACAAGCACTACGAGGTGGCGCCGATCCTCTCTATGACCGAGCACGAGGCCAACAACAGCCTGATCTGGATCAGCGACAAGCTGTGGCAGAGCTTGACGCCGGAGCAGCGAGGGTGGGTGCAGGCGGCTGCCGACGAGGTCAACAAGGTCCAACCGGGCAGGGCGCTCGAGCTCGAGCATCAATCGGCGGACAAGTTGAAGTCGATGGGAGTCAAGATAGTCACCGACGTCGACAAGTCCGGCTTCTTCAAGCTCGCCCAGCCCTATCTGGAGAAGCTCGCCAAGGAGCTCGGGCCGCACGCGGCGAAGATCCAGCAGCTCATCTCCGCCATAAAGTAGCGCTCGGCGCCAAAAGGAAAACCGCCGGTGGCGGTTTCCTCATGCCCTCAGGAACGGCTCGGAACATGGCGAGCAAGCTCGTGCTGCAGCGACAGCGCAACCTGAAATGGCGCGCCTTCGACATTCTCGAGACGATTTTGATGGTTCTCTGCGGCGTCTGCCTGCTTGGCTTTTCCACCACCGTCACCTTCGACATCGTCACCCGCACCATCGGCTCGCCCTGGCTGTGGCTGCAGGAGGTCACGTCGACCTTCTTCATCTACGGCATTTTCATCGGTACGGCGGTGGCGACCCGACGCAACGATCACCTTTATCTCACCGCTGTTGCCGATGCCCTGCACGGCACCCCTCGCCTGGTCGTCGAGGTCCTGACCCGTGCGGTGGTGCTGGGGGTCGCATCAGCCCTCGTCTATTTCGGCTATCTCAACTTCCTGCGCGGGTTCTCCAGCTTCCGCATGCCGTCCCTGACGCCGATCGCCTCGCTGTATGCCGCGATCCCGCTTGCCGGCGTCCTGATTGCGCTGTTCGCCATCGAGCAGCTGGTCAACGGGTGTCGCAACGGATTCGAGGACCGCGAGTTGCCGGAAGAGCCGATTTCGGTCACACCCATCGATACCACCGGGCCGTCGGGAGGTCGGCCGTGAGCAGTGCGTGGATCTTGGCATTGATGACTTTCCTTTTCCTGTTCTTCGGCTACCTCGGCGTCCCCGTCGCTTTCTCGTTGACCGCCGGCGTACTGGTCGGTGCCATGTTCACCGACGTGTCGCTGACAGCAATCATCCAGAAGATATTCGACGGCATGGACAGC
>DASRXN010000117.1:0-8132 GCA_035654135.1 Rhodocyclaceae bacterium
AGCCGCGTACTCCAATCTTTCTGTTGGGACGCCAAGGAAACCTCAGGGACAGACCACGATTTCTTGTGATCAAGTACTTTCTCAGTCCGCTGCTGCAGTACAAGGATGAGAGTTTGAGGGAGCGGTGAGGATTCGCCGCGGCGCGCGTGCAGCTAGCTTCCCGCCGCCTGCATGACCGTGCGCAGGGCGACGAAGCCCTGATCGAAGAGCCTTTCCAGCGCAGCGCCGAAATAGGGCATCGAGATCATCAGCACGGTGAAGCCGGCGATCATGGTCACCGGAAAACCGACCGCGAACAGGTTCAATTGCGGCGCCACCCTTGAAAGCACCCCCATCGCGATGTTGGTGATCAAGAGGGCCGCGATGAGAGGCAGTGACAACAGCAGCCCGGCCGCAAACACCGTTGCCGCCGATGAGACGACCGCGTGGAAACTCTGTGCCGAAAACGGTGTAGCGCTGACCGGCAAGAGTTGAAAGCTTTCGGCGAGTACCGACAGGGCCAGCAGATGGCCATTCATGGCGAGGAACATCAGTGTCGCCAGCAGACCGAGAAACTCGCTCAGCACCGGCGTTTGTCCGGCGTTCTGCGGATCATAGAAGATGGCAAACGACAAACCCATCTGCAGGCCAATCAGTTCGCCGGCGATGTCCACTGCCGAGAAAACGATGCGCAGCGTGAAGCCGATCAGGACGCCGATCAATGTCTGCTGGGCGAGGACGGTCAGGCCGAGCCAGGAGCCGGCCGGTATGGCTGGCATCGGCGGCAGTGCCGGGGCGAGCGCAAAGGCGATCGCCAGGCCGATGAGCAGGCGAATCCGTGTCGGCAGGCCGGCGTTGTTGAACACCGGAGCCATTGCCAGCAATCCGAGGATCCGGGCCAGAGGGAACATGAAGGCCGCCAGCCAGGCATCGAGCTGGGCCGAGCTAACCGAGATCATCAGCCGATCATGGTCGGTATCGCTTCGTAGAGCCGCCGGATATAGTCGGTCATCACCGTGATCATCCAGGGCCCGGCAATGATCATGGTCAGGAAGATGACGACCAGCTTGGGCACGAAGGACAGCGTGCTTTCATTGATCTGGGTTGCCGCCTGAAAAACGCTGACGATCAGGCCGGTGACCAGGGCGGCGATGAACAGCGGTGCCGAGATCAGCAAGGTAACTTCGAGCGCCTGACGGCCGATTTCGATGACGGTGGTTGGAGTCATGGCGTGTCTATCCGAAACTGGCGACCAGCGAGGCGATCAGCAGATTCCAGCCGTCCACCAGCACGAACAGCATGATCTTGAACGGCAAGGCCACGATCACCGGCGACATCATCATCATGCCCATGGACATCAGAACCGAGGCGACCACCATGTCGATGATCAGAAACGGAATGAAGACTATGAAGCCGATCTGAAAAGCCGTCTTCAGTTCGGAGGTGACGAAGGCCGGGATCAGCACCCGCATCGGCACCTCGTCGGCCGTGGCGGGTTTTGGCTGGTTGGCGATCTTGGTGAACAGGGCCAGGTCGCCTTCCCGCACCTGCTTCATCATAAAGGCGCGCAGCGGCACCGCGCCACGGTCAAGCGCCTCGCTGAAACCGATTCGGTTTTCGGCCAGCGGCAGGTAGGCCTGCGTGTAGATCCTGTCGCCCACTGGCGCCATGACGAAGAAGGTGAGAAACATTGCCAGGCCGACCAGCACCTGATTGGGTGGCGACGTCTGGGTGCCTAGCGCGTGTCGCAGCAGGGAGAGAACGATGATGATGCGGGTGAAGCTCGTCATCATCAGCAGCATCGCCGGCAGGAATGTGAGACTGGTGAGCAGCAGCAGGGTCTGGATCGACAGGGACCACTGGGTGCCGCCGCCCGCCGCCGGCGTGCTGGTGACGGCCGGCAGCACCTGGGCGAAGGCCAGTGCAGGCATCAGGAACAGCAGCGACAGCGCGAGTATCCGGCTAGGACGCATGGGGACGATCAAGCATCTGGCGCAGGCGGCCGGCGAAATCCTTCGACTGTGACGGGGTTGGTGCGGCAGGAAGATTGCCGCGCGGCATCTCGGCCAGCGCGGTCACCCGTCCGGGCGCGACGCCCAGGACGAGCCAGGTAGTGCCGACCTCCAGTATGACGACACGTTCGCGGGCGCCAACCGCCGTACCTGCGACGACCCGCATCAACCCGGCCGCTTCGCCGCGTGGTGCCGACAGGCGCTTCAACAGCCACAGGCTGGCGATCAGGACAACTATGACCACCAGGAGGCCGAACAGGAGCTGGAAGATGCTGCCGCCGAGGTCTTGCGACGGTGCGGTCTGGGCGTGTGCCAACCCCGGCAACAGCGGCGCCAGGGCGATCGGGAAGCGGTTCGGGACGGCGGGGACCATGACCCCGCCAGAATACGAATAGCGCCGCCGTCGAAAACGGTGGAGCAGAAGGGAAAAGGGAGGGCTTTCCCGGCTGTCAGTGGTTCAGCTTGCGGATCCGCTCCTGCGGCGTGATGATGTCAGTCAGCCGAATGCCGAACTTGTCGTTGACGACCACGACTTCGCCCTGTGCGATCAGGGTGCCGTTGACCAGGACATCCATCGGTTCGCCGGCCAGACCGTCGAGTTCAACTACCGAGCCGTGCGCCAGTTGCAGCAGGTTGCGGATGGAAATCTTGGTACGGCCCAGTTCGACGGTGATGCGCACGGGTATGTCCATGATCATGTCGAAGCCCTGGGGTGCCGCCGCCTTTTCCTGGCCACTGCCGAACTGCTCGAATATTTGTGGCGCCGCCGGCTTGGCCGCAGGCTCGGCGGCATCCGTCGCGCCCTGCTCGTTCATCGCTGCCGCCCAGTCGTCGTCCGATACCTGTTTTTCTTCGACCTGATCGTTCATGATCTGCTCCTATGCCTGCCCGGCCTCTTCCTTGGCCAGAAAACGTTCCACCTTCAATGCGTATTGCCCGTTGCGGACGCCGTAACGGCAATCCATGACGGGAACGCCATCCACCAGCGCCTGCACGCGATCGTCGACGTGGAGCGGCAGGACATCGCCGACCTTCATGTTCACGATGTCGCTCAGGGTCAATTCGTTCGTGCCGAGGGGAGCCACCAGTTCGACTTCGGCCAACTGCAGTTGCCGCGTCAGCAGGCCGGTCCAGCGTTTGTCCGCGCCTGCCTGTTCGCTGTGCATGGTGCTGTAGAGAACGTCGCGGATCGGTTCGATCATGGCGTAAGGCAGGCAGAGGTGCATCTCGGCCGAGTTGCCGCTCAGTTCGATGCTGAAGGTGAGCGCAATGACGATTTCCGAGGGGGTGGCAATGTTGGCGAACTGGGTGTTCATTTCCGAGCGCACGTACTCGAACTTGATTTCGAACACCGGTTTCCAGGCCTTCTCGTATTCGGCGAAGAAGACGTTGAGCAGGCCCTGGATGATGCGCTGTTCCGTCGGCGTGAAATCGCGGCCTTCGACCCGGGTGTGGAAGCGACCGTCGCCGCCGAACATGCTGTCCACGATCAGGAAGACCAGATTGGGATCGAACACGACCAGCGCGGTCCCGCGCAGCGGCTTGACGGTGACGAGGTTGAGATTGGTCGGCACCACGAGGTTGCGGATGAATTCACTGTACTTCTGCACCTTGATCGGGCCCACGGAAATCTCGGACCCCTTGTGCATGTAGTTGAACAGACCGATACGCAGCAGGCGGGCGAAGCGTTCGTTGATCAATTCCATCGTCGGCATGCGTCCGCGGACGATACGCTCCTGTCGGCCGAGGTCGTAGGGCTTGACCGACCCCGCGTTGTCTTCGACCACGGTCTCTTCGGTGTCGCCGTTGACCCCCTTGAGCAGGGCGTCTACTTCTTCCTGGGAGAGAAAGTCCTGGCTCATGCGCGGAAATGGACGATGCCTGCGTTATTGAACGATGAATGAGGTGAATAGCACGGCCTGCACGGGGTCGTCGGGACCTGCCTGGTCGCCGGGCTCTTCCGCTGCCTTGCCTTTCTTGCGCGGTACCGGTGGCTCGATGATCGCATTGATGGCGACCCGCATCTCATTGGAAAGCTGTTGGACCCCTTGGGGCGTACTCAGTTCCGATGCCTTCTTGCCGGAAAGGATCAGCAGCACCTTGTGCCGGATCTCCGGGTTGTACTGCTTGATCTTGTCGCCAAGATGGGCGTCCAGCACGCGCAATTCCGGCACCGCCTGCAAGTAGGCGTCCTGGGATTCAGACTGCAGCTTGACCGTGAAGGCTTCCAGCTTGACGAATACCGGTGGTGCATCCGCATGGTCTTTCTTGGCCTTCTTGGCTTTTTCCTCCTTGGCCGGCGGTTCGTCGCCTTCCTCGTCACCGTGGTTGGCGTTCTTCTTCATCAGGAAAAAGGTGGCGCCCCCGCCAATCAACGCGACCGCCACCACGGCGGCGATGATGATCAGCAGCAGCTTGCTCTTTTTCGGCGGCGGCTGTTCGCCCTCGCTGCCTTCAGCCTTCTTGGCTTCCGCCATACTTCATCTCCCCGGAATTTCGTAATTCATGCTCAGGCAAACACGTCAACCAGTCCGCGTCCCGCCTTCACCCACTGTGTGGCTACGGTGGCTGCAACGCCTCGCGCCGAGCCTTCGCCGGCAAGTTCGGACGCCGGGCCACGCCGGAAATTATCGCCATTTTCACGGTTGCCCGCGGACTGGTTCGGTGACTCGGCGCCGACCTGGGCCTGATTCAGCGTGACGCCCGCATCGGCGAGGATCTCGCGCAACCTCGGCAGCGCATTTTCAAGTGCGTCCCGAACCGTCGGATTCGCCGAGATGAAAATGGCATTGGCCTGATCGCCATTCATGGTCAGCGATATCTCGATACGGCCGAGTTGCGGCGGCGTCAGAACGAGTTCGGCGCGGTTCTGCTGATTGCCGCTCATGAAGACCAAATTGGTGCCTATCGCGGATTCCCAGTGTGAACTGCCGATCGGCGTCGTGACGTGCAGTTCCGGACCGGCGCCGGCTTGCGCAGTTGCGGTGCTTGCATGCATCGGCACCATGAATCGATCCGGAGCCGTCGAGGCTATGGAGGTGTCGCGTCCTTCGGTCGGCGTCGGATCAATGCTTCGCTGGACTCCCGAGTCGGCCTTGATTGGGATACCAGCGGCAATGCCCGGCGGTGCGGCAACTATTGCCGGCGGATTTGCCGCCGGCGGCGATGCCGATGAACCATCCGCTACCCTGATCATGCTGGCGTCGGATTGGCTGCCCGATCCGACAGGAGGCAGCGAGGCGCCATTCGAGGCAGGGAGGGCCGCCGGTATGCGACCCAGGCGTCCGTTGGCTTGACCGGTTTCGTCAGGTTGGGTAACTGAGACTGCTGGTGCAGTCGTCGCCACCGGGAGTCCCGGCAGCGCCAATGCGAGTTCCGCCTGTGTTGCCGCAGGATCGAGCGTGTCTTCACCCGTCTTCGGCGTGCCGCCACGGCTGACTTTCCCGCTGGCGATCTCAGCCGCCAGTTCGGCGCTACCGATCAACATGGGCAGCAGTGTGGCGACGCTTGCATCGCTCGATTCGATGGCGGTGTCGGCATTCGCTGCCGTCAGAAATTCCGGCTTGATGGCATTTGCCGGAATCGTCGCCGGATCATCCATTTGTTGCTTGAGGATGGCGGCGAACGGACTGCCGGCTTGCCCATCGGAGGCTGTCGCGGCATTACCAATACCAACCGTTGCCGGGACGCTGACAAGGGCCACGGGGCTGGCGGCAACATTCATTTCTGGCATCTGATCATCCTCGATGGCAATTCTGTCGGGATGAAATGCAAGGTGCGTGCCAGTCGCGTGAAATGATTGATCACTCCTCGCCGTCTGTCTTCTCATGGTGGATGCGGCTGGCGTGCTCGTCGAGGTTCTTTTGCTCCTGCCGGGATTCGGCGTAATTCAAGCGGGACTGGTGGCGCTGTGCCAGCGTGTCGAAGGCCTGGACGCGTCCCCGCTTATGCAGCCATTCCTGCTGGCCGGCGGCGGTCATTTGTTGCGACTGGGACATCATCTGCTTGGCCTGGGCAATGGCATCATCCAGCCGCCCCAGAAAGACCTGGTAGTTCCGCCACTGCTCGCGGCTGAGTCCTTCCCGGGCTGCTTCCAGGAAACGTGCGTAATATTCCTCGCGATACTGGACGAGCAATTCCATGCGTTGCGTCGCCTGCTCCTGACCGGAAATCAGTTCGCCGAGATGGCGGGTCGCCTCCTCCAGTTTCATCTGGGAGAGGTCGAGTATCGATTGCAGGGGAAAATTCTTGGTCACTCGCGACATCCGGGTTGTGAGCATGACAATGCTTTTCTATTGTAGTTCAGGCAAACAGCGTGGCCAGGGCATCGACGCTGTCCTGGCTGCCGGCCCGTTCCTCGATGCCCTGTTGCAGGAAACGCTCCATGGTCGGATACAGGGCAATGGCCTGATCGAGCAGAGGATCGGAGCCGCGGGCGTAGGCACCGACGGCCAGCAGATCGCGGGCACGCTGATAACGTGAATAGAGCTGCTTGAAACGGCGCACCAGTTCCAGTTGCGACGGATCGATGAGGCTGGTCATGGCCCGCGAGATCGATTGTTCGATGTCTACGGCCGGATAGTGGCCGGAATCCGCCAACTGCCGGGAAAGTACGATATGCCCGTCAAGGATGGCGCGGGCGGCATCGGCGATCGGGTCCTGCTGGTCGTCGCCCTCGGCCAGGACCGTGTAGAAGGCGGTGATGGAACCGCCGCCTTCCGGGCCGTTACCGGCGCGTTCGACCAGCTGCGGCAGGCGGGCGAAGACTGAAGGCGGATAGCCGCGAGTCACCGGCGGCTCGCCCACTGCCAAGGCGATTTCGCGCTGGGCCATGGCGTAGCGGGTCAGGGAGTCCATGATCAGCAGCACGTGGCGCCCCTGGTCGCGGAAATGCTCGGCTACGGCAGTGGCATAGGAGGCGCCCTGCAGCCGCATCAGCGGGCTGACGTCGGCGGGGCAGGCCACGACCACCGAACGCGCAAGTCCCTCGCCGCCAAGGTTGTGTTCGATGAATTCCTTGACCTCGCGGCCGCGTTCGCCGATCAGACCGACGACAATGACTTCTGCCTCCGTGTAACGCGCCATCATGCCGAGCAGCACGCTCTTGCCGACGCCGGATCCGGCGAACAATCCCAGCCGCTGGCCGCGGCCGACGGTGAGCAGTCCGTTGATTGCGCGGATGCCAACGTCGAGGTTCTGCGCGATCGGCGCCCGCTGCAAGGGGTTGAACGGCCGGGTGAATAGGGAACGCGTCGGTTTGGCGCCCAACGGCCCCAATTTGTCCAGCGGACGGCCGTTGCCATCGACGACCCGTCCCAGCAACTGGTCGCCCACCGGCAGGCGTTTTGAGCGATCGAACGCGCGTCGGGTCATTGGCGCCGACTGGCCGATTTTCGGCGCAGCGGGCGGGATATCGAGCGGAACCACATTCGAGCCAGGCGCCAGGCCATAGATATCCTCGGTCGGCATCATGTAGAGCCGCTCACCGGCGAAACCGACCACTTCTGCCTCGACGGCGCCGTTGCCTGGAATCTGGATGCGGCAACTGGAACCGAGCGCCAGCTTGAGTCCGGAAGCCTCCATGACCAGGCCGCTGATGCGGGTCAAGCGGCCGCTGGCCTGGAAGGGCATGACTTCAGCCAGTTGTTCTCGGCAATCGGACAGGAGGCGGCGCCAAACCTGGCAATGTGGGGTCATGGTTATTCTCGTGGTTCCCAGGCGCTTTCGAGCCCCAGGCTTTGGATGACGCGCCGCCAGCGCGTAGCCAGCGAAGCATCAAGCTGACTGTTGCCGGATTCCAACATGCAGTCGCCCGGTTTGAGTTTCGGTTCCTCGAGAATCCGGTGCCCGGCATGAGTGAGCGCGTCGCCCATATGGGAACGCACTAGGGCAGCATCTCCGGGATGCAAGTAGATTATTGCGTGCTGGTGCGGCAACTGCGCCAAGGCGTCGTGCACGACCTGGAGGATGATGTCGGGGCGAGCGGAAATTTCCCCACGCACGACCTGGCGAGCGGTTTCGACGGCCAGCGCGAGCAGTTCGTCGGCGACCTGCTGATTGAATTCAGCCAGCGCCTTGTCCAGTTCGTCCGCGGCGTGGCCGATGCGGGTGGCCTCGGCACGGGCCGTGGCCTGGCCGGCG
>DASRXN010000118.1:0-38967 GCA_035654135.1 Rhodocyclaceae bacterium
AGCCGCCAAGGAATTTCCGGACGACCTTTCCTTCCGCACTGCACTGAAGAACCACAAGGACATGGTGATCAATCGCCTACTAGCGGCGGCAGATGCCGACCAGGCAGCCGGACGTGATATGGCCCAGGCGACCTATGAACGGGTATTGAGACTGGATACAAGGAATGCCAGCGCCATTAACGGTATTCAGGCGATTGCACGCAGCAAGCAACACACGTTGCTGATCAATGATGCCAAGGCCATGCTCAAGCAAGGCAACACTGAAGGCGCCAAGGAAGCGTTACGGCAGGTACTTGCCGAGAATCCCGATAACCAGGGGGCGAAGGAACTGCAACGCCAGATCAACGATCAGGCCACGCGAGTGCTGCTCGCTGAGCCGGCATTGATGACCAAGTTCAAGAAACCCATCAATCTGCAGTTTCGCGATGCCAACCTGAAGATGGTGTTTGAGGCTCTGGCACGCACAAGCGGCATCAACATTCTGCTCGACAAGGATGTACGTCCCGATCTTAAAACATCCCTCTTCGTCAAAGATGTTTCTGTCGAAGACACCATTGATCTGATTCTTCTGCAGAATCAACTGGAAAAGAAGGTACTCAGCGAAAACTCAGTCTTCATTTACCCCAATACACCCGCCAAGCAGAAAGACTTTCAGGATCTGAAAATCCGTAGTTTTCATCTTGTCAATGCGGATGCGAAGCAGATGCTGACCATGATCAAGACCATCCTCAAGACCAAAGACATCTTCGTTCACGAGAAGACTAATTCAATTGTCATCCGGGATACACCGGATGCCATTCGCTTGGCGGAAAAACTGATCGCAGACCAGGATGGCGCCGAGCCAGAAGTGATGCTGGAAGTCGAGGTGCTCGAGGTGACCCGATCGAGCCTGACCAACATCGGCATTCAATTCCCGGACCAGTTGGTACTGACCGCAAGCGGCCTGGCAACTGGCTCGACTGGAACTTCCTCGGCACTCACGCTGAACCAACTCAAGAACATCAACAGTGACCGGATTCTCACCAGCCCTCCGCTGGCAGTCGGATTCAATCTGCACATGGACCATGGCGATGTCAACATTCTCGCCAGTCCTCGCATACGCGTACGTAACAAGGAAAAAGCCAAGATCATGATCGGCGACCGCGTCCCCGTGATCACCAATGCCGTCACCCCGGTCGCCACAGGTGCTCCTGTCGTCACAGGAAATGTACAGTATCTTGATGTGGGTCTGAAGGTGGATGTTGAACCTACCATCAATTCCGACAACGAAGTGGCGATCAAGGTCTCCCTGGATGTCAGTTCGATTGCCAAGGAAGTACCAAATACAGTATCGGGCACACTGGCCTATCAGATCGGCACCCGCAACGCGACTACCGCCCTTCGCCTGAAGGATGGCGAAACCCAGGTGCTGGCCGGGCTGATCAATGATCAGGATACTCATACTGCCAACGAAGTACCCATCCTCGGGCAGATCCCGATTCTAGGCAGGCTGTTTTCCAGCCATAAGAACGATGCAAGCAAGTCGGAAATCGTGCTTTCCATCACACCGCATATCGTCCGGCCGGCCCGCCTCCCAGAAGCCAGCGAGGTGGAGTATTGGTCAGGCACGGAAGCGACGATACGTGGATCTCCGGTCACCCTGAAACCGATAGGGAACATCGCGCTCAGCAGCAGTACCGTTCCCGTCTCTGGAGTGGCTCAACGAACAACCACTCCGCCGACGAAAACTACCGCTTCGCCTGCACGTCCGTTCCCTGCTCCACCCAGCAACACACCCTCGACGTCAGGCGCGTCGCAGACCGCGGATCCGATGAGCCTGTCATGGACCGGGCCCAATCAGGCCAAAGTCGGCGATCGCATCAGCCTGACCCTGAGTTCCGCTTCGCCGCAGGCGGTTGGCAGCCTCGGCTTTCTTGTGAACTATGACGCCAACGTACTCAGGGTGCTGGATGCCAAGGAAGGCAACCTGCTCAGGAAGGGTGATCCATCCTCCGTTTTCAAGAAGGAACTGCAGCAGGAAAGTGGGCAGGTCGTGGTAGACCTGTCGAGCCAGGCAAAAAATGTAAATTTAGCATCTGGCACTGTGGTCACCCTCGCGTTCGAAGTACTTGCGGGGTCGCCGCAGACTCAGATCACGGTCAGCCGTATTACCACGGCAGGGCCCAGCGGCGACACCGTGCCAGTAACCGGTCCGGAACCCTTCTCTATCACACTGGCTCAGTAAGCCCATTATGCTTCGGCAACCCACTCCAGGCTTTACTTTGATCGAACTGGTGATCACGGTCGCCATTGTGGCCCTGATCTCAACCGTGGCGGTGCCGCTGACAGAGTTGGCCTTGCAACGAAACAAGGAGCAGGAACTTCGCTGGAGCCTGCGCACCATCCGCACGGCCCTGGATGCCTATAAGAAAGCGGTGGACGAGGGCCGCATCATCGTAACCATGGACCAATCCGGCTATCCCCCCAGCCTGAAAACACTGGTGGAAGGTGTCTCTGACGCTCGTGACGTTGACGGTAAGAAGGACAAGATTTACTTCCTGCGCCGCATTCCCCGTGATCCGATGGATCCGGACATGACCAAAACGTCAGAGGATACCTGGGGCAAACGCAGTTATGCGAGCACAGCCGAATCGCCCCAGGATGGTGACGATGTCTACGACGTCTATTCCCTTTCCGCCGCCACTGGCATCAACGGTATTTCCTACAAAGATTGGTGAGGCCAACCATGAAATCGCGGCCACGCCTCATTGGTTTTACCCTGATCGAACTGCTGGTGGTCATGTCAATCATCGCCATGTTGATCACATTGGCCATTCCCCGCTACTTCCACAGCGTCGACAAGACCAGGGAAACAGTTCTGCGGGAAAACCTTACACGAACACGGGATGCGCTCGACAAGTTCTACGGCGACAATGGCCGCTATCCGGACACTCTAGAGAATCTGGTGACGAAGAAGTATCTCCGTTCCCTGCCTGTCGATCCCATCACAGGCAGCGGCACCACCTGGATCATCATCCCCCCCGAGGCAGAGGACAAAGGTGCCGTCTACGACATCAGGAGCGGATCAGTCGACACCGCCCGAGATGGCTCCAAGTTTCAGGACTGGTAAAGGACGAGAATGATGCGAACTCTTCCGCTAATGTTGCCGCATGGCTTCTCCTACATTGGCCTTCTGATTCTGATCGCCACCATGGAGGTCGCCTTCGCGACGACGGCCGACTTCTGGCACACAACCCGTCAACGTGAGAAAGAGGAAGAGTTGTTGTTCGCGGGTGACCAGATCCGCCTGGCCATTCAACAGTATTATCAAAAAACGCCAGGGAAAATTAAGCGATATCCCGTCAACCTTGACGATCTACTCAAGGACCCGAGATTTCCCAACACTCGTCGTTACCTCCGCAAGATTCCCACTGATCCAATGACCGGCGACGTCGACTGGGGGCTGGTACGGGGACCGGCGGGAGAAATCTACGGTGTACACAGCCGTTCAGAGGAAGAACCAATCAAGAAAGGGAACTTCAGCCTCGAGGACGCGGCATTCGAAGGTCGCAAGAAATACTCGGAATGGCAATTTCTATTCTTCACGGGACAAGTCCAGCAGCAGAGTCCGCCCCAGACCACCGAAGCCGCCAAGCCGGTCCAGGGTTTAACGGCCAAACATTGAACTGAAAGCAAGGGGGCCATCATGGCTGACAAGCAACGCGTGCTGATCGTGGAAGACCACACCCTGCTGCGAGCCGGTCTTCGGGCGCTACTATCGGAAGATCCCAGGTTGGAAATCGTCGGCGAATCCGATAACGGACGCGATGCCATTTGCTCCATCAGCACGCTCAACCCTGACCTGATATTGATGGACCTCTCCATGCCCGGCATGAACGGCATCGAAGCTATCGCCGACATCAAGCATCGCTACCCGGAGACACGGGTATTGGTACTCACCATCCACAAGACGGACGAGTACATCCAGGAAAGCCTCCGTGCAGGTGCCGACGGCTACATTCTGAAAGATGCCACCCATGACGAATTGCGCGTCGCCGTTCGCAGTGTCCTCAATGGCAAGATATACCTGAGCCCAGACATTTCATCTAACGTCATTAGCGGATATCTCGATAGTGCTCATTCCGATGGTAACGGCTCACGTTCATGGGATGCACTGACGCATCGAGAACGGGAAGTGCTCAAGCTCGTGGCTGAAGGTCATACTAATAGACATATTGCAGATTTCCTCTGCCTGAGCGTGAAGACAGTCGAGAAGCACCGATCCAATCTGATGAAGAAACTGGACCTGCACAATGCTTCTACCCTAACGGCCTATGCGATCGAGAAAGGTCTCGTCGTCAACTAGTAGTTAGTAAGTTTCTCCGATCCACGAAGGCTGACTTTCAAGATGTCGCCATAGGATTCCGGTCTGTTCGAGCCGACGTTAGGCTTCATACGTCAAGCCTTCTACATCCAATTGCGTAGGGGGAATAAGGGGGCCACTGTATTCACCGGCGACGGCATTGCGACTAAATTGAATTCCAGTAGGGCCTCCAAGGTAGAAAACAATTGCAGATGCAAATTTTCGCAATAGCGCGGAAACAGGGGGTGGTACGGCATGTACGAGGATTATTTCCGACTCAGGGAAACGCCTTTCTCGATCGTCCCCGACCCGCGCTTCCTTTACATGAGCAGCAGGCATCGGGAAGCGATTGCTCATTTGCTCTTTGGCGTGCGTGGAGAGGGCGGATTCGTGTTGCTGACAGGCGAGATCGGCACTGGCAAGACAACCTTGTGTCGTTGTCTGCTGGATCAGATCCACGATCACTGCGACGTTGCCTACATCCTCAATCCAAGGATGGACATACGGGATCTGCTGATCACCATCTGCGAGGAATTCCATATCGACGTGGTAACCACCGCAATCAGCAGCAAGTCCTTGGTTGATGCCCTCAACAATCATCTGCTGCAGGCCAACGCGGCCGGTCGCCGCGCGGTCCTGATCATAGATGAAGCCCAGAACCTGGCACCCGGCGTACTCGAGCAACTGCGCCTGTTAACCAATCTCGAGACCAGCACGCGCAAACTGCTGCAGATCATCCTGATCGGGCAACCGGAGTTGCAGGATTTGCTGGCCCGGGAAGATATGCGTCAAGTGGCCCAGCGCATCGTTGCACGTTTCCATCTCACCCATCTGCCCCGTGCCGAGATTGGTGCATACGTCAAGCATCGCCTGCGGACATCCGGCACATTGGTGACGCTATTCCCGGACAAATTGATGGGCTATCTCTATCGACTCACTCGTGGGATCCCCCGAATCATCAATCTCGTGTGCGATCGGGCATTGCTTGGGGCTTATGTCCAAGGTGGCCAGCAGGTCACCCGAAAGATCCTTCGCCAAGCGGCGAATGAAATCTTTGGCGTCCCGGATAGGACCTTTGCCAAGCATCGGCTAGGCTGGAGCCTGTCCTTCCTTGCTGTGGCCAGCATCTTCGTCGCTGGCGGAATTATTATCGCGCCACAATGGGACACTGTCACATCGCAACTGACAGCTCGGTTCCCCATGGCTCTGGCCGCCTCCCCGCCATCGCTGCCCCAGGCGGCCATGCCCATGCCACTGCCGGCCGCTCCGGCGACGCCGGCCGACCCAATCAATCTGCCGGTCACGCCGCCAATAACAACTGCCACAACGGCCGTCGAAACACCATCGATGCCTGCGCATCTCGAATGGCCAGACAATGCGCCGCGCGGCCTCAGCGAAAAACTGGCGTTCCGGGACCTGTTCCGGCATTTCGGGGTTGCTTATGAACCATTCACCAATGTGCCACCCTGCAAGGTGGCAGCGACTGCCAGCATGCGCTGTTTTTCAGGCCATGGCGGCCTCGCCGATCTGCTGGGATACGACCAGCCTGCACTGCTGTTGATGAATGGGACAAGCAAGAGAAGCCCTTATTACATCGAACTCGAAGCGATCAAAGGGCCGTATGCGATTTTCAAGGTCGCTGGCGAAATGCGCCGAGTGCCCATTGCCGACATTTCGCCGACCTGGTCAGGCCATTATGTTTTGCTGTGGAAACCCCCATATGGCGTCACTACGCTGTCGCTTGGCAGTCGCGGCCCGGCAGTCTCGTGGCTTCGCCAGGGATTGGCCGAGGTATTGGGCGGTCATGCGGGAATTTCGGATACCTTTGACCGGGGCTTGCTCAAACAAGTCAAGATTTTTCAATTGTCCGAAGGCATCGCTCTCGACGGCGTGGCAGGAGCGCTGACCTTGGTGCGCCTCAGCAAGTATCTGGACAAGAGTATCCCCCGGTTGGTCGCGAAAGCGGAGTCCGTCCAAAGTGTCCTATATCCTTGAAGCCCTGAAGATGTCGGAGCAAAGCCGGCAGCAGCGTACTGCGTCGGCACAGTATTCATTGCTGCCCATGGTAGATACGGGTACAGAGACATGGGGTCACCGGCATCGTTATTGGGTAGTCGCGGCGCTTGCGCTCAATGGTTTGGCGCTCGCAATTTTGTTGCGTCCAGTGGCGATCGAAACCGTTCAGACGGGAATGACCTCTCAAAAAGTGCTGACTGACGTTGTGTCACCCGCCAGTGTTTCGGATTCAATGTCGACTGTGGCTTCTGCAATGACACCCGTGCCGGCAATCCCGGCTGCCGCAATATCGCCCGAGGTTCCGATACGCGCATCCGGCACGGCGCGTCCATCAGCCTCACCCCCACCTGAACAGGCATTGGGTACCGTGTCCAATAACCAGGCCCGAACAGCGAGACTGCCAGCCAATCGTACCCATACAACCATCCAGAGCAGTCCCACAACCAGCGAGCCAGCACAGACCGAACCAACTCCGTCCGCAGGCATCCCGGCCAGCATCCAGAAACAATTGCCACCGATAACCGTGGCGGGAATCATTCACGATGGCGCCAACAATCTGGTGATCGTGAACGACAAGCTATTGCATGAAGGCGATGAAGTGTCGCCGGGACTGAAACTGGAAAAAATTCGCGATAGCAGCGTCGAATTAAGCTTCAAAGGGTACCGATTCGAGCGTTAAGGCCTGTACCTTAGGCAAGCAAGTACCTGAACCTGGGCGCGATTCCAGGGTAAGAACAGAAGACACCTTTAGGAGACAATGAGGACTACTTGACGCGGGTCAGGTGCGGGCGGCCGGTAGGTGGTGTGGTTGGCGGTTCATCCGGGGTTTCCAACGTAACCGGTACTTCATTCGGTTGGTCCGGTGTTTCTTCAGGAGGAGTGGCTGCTTCGAAAGCCATTCCCTGCCCGTTTTCCTTTGCGTACATCGCCGCCACGGCATTGATCGGGACGACAACCGGGAAAGCGACGCCATTGAATCTGGCCTGGAAAGTGATCTCTTCGTTGCCCATGAGCAACTGGTTGGTCGCATCCGGACCGATGTTGAGCACTATCTGGCCGTCCCTGACGAATTCTCGCGGCACACGGGTACGTGGACCGACCGTCACTGTCATATAAGGCGTAAGGCCCTGATCGACGCACCATTCGAAAATGGCGCGCACGAAATAGGGCTTGGTGGAAACCATAATGCTTCAGGTGTTGCGGCAGTAGCCAGCGACGCTGGTTAGCGACGCATCACCTTTTCGGACGGCGTCAAAGCGTCGATGAAACCCTGGCGGGAGAAGATCCGCTCGGCATATTTCATCAGCGGTGCCGCTGTTTTTGGCAGTTCGATGCCATAGTGGTCGAGTCGCCAGAGCAACGGCGCCAGCGCGACGTCGAGCATGGAAAAATCATCGCCCAGCATGTGCTTCTGCTTGGCGAACATGGGCGCCAGTTCGGTCAGGCGATCGCGCACGTGCGCCCGCGACTTGTCGGCCGACTTGGCGTTCTTTTCCAGCGCGTCGATATGGCCGAACAACTCATGCTCCATCGTAAACAACAGCTGGCGGGCACGGGCACGCGTCTGCGGGTCCGGCGGCATCAACTGCGGATGCGGGAAACGCTCGTCGATGTACTCGTTGATGATGTTCGCTTCGTAGAGCACCAGATCACGATCAACCAGCACTGGCACGCGGTTGTACGGGTTGATGACAGCGATGTCTTCCGGCTTGTTGAAGAGATCGACATCAATCACCTGGAAGTCCATCTGCTTTTCGTACAAGACGATCCGACAGCGATGGCTGAACGGGCAGGTGGTACCCGAGTACAAATTCATCATGGCACTCGTACCCCACGAATAGTCGGCGTCACGCACCACCTTGCGAACAAGTGGTGCGCTCATTTCACGATGCCCCATATGCAGCATTTTCGGTATCGACAAGTTAATGAATGTCTTTCCAGTATTCGCGTTTCAGCGCATACGAAAGGACGAAGAGTAGGGCCAAGGCGATCAGCACGGCAACGCCCAGATTCTTGCGGAACTCGCCGACCGGCTCACCCATGTACTTGAGGTAGCCGACCAGGTCCGCGACCATGGCGTCGTATTCCTCAGGCTTCAGCTTACCCGGCTTCGCCAGTTTCAGGGTGTGATCATCGCCCATCACCTGCTCGCCCTGAAGTTCCCAGAGCGCGTGCGGCATACCGACGTTGGCGAAGACGACGTTGTTCCAGCCGGTCGGCCGCGAATCATCGCGGTAGAAGGTGCGCAGATAAGTATAGAGCCAGTCGGCGCCGGAACCGAACTCGGAAGCGCGAGCGCGCGCGATCACGCTCAGGTCGGGAGGCGCCGCGCCGAACCACTGCTTCGCCTCGGCGCGCTGCATCGCGATGCGCATCGGTTCGCCCACCTTGTCGGCTGTGAACAGCAGGTTTTCCCGCACCTGGTCATCGGAAAGGCCGATGTCGCGCAACCGGTTGTAGCGCATGGAGGAAGCCGAATGGCAATTCAGGCAATAATTGACGAACACCTTGGCGCCATTCTGAAGTGCCGCCATGTCGCGCGCACGATCCGGCGCCTTGTCCAAGTGCAGCTCGGCGCCGGAGGCGAAGGCCAATACCGGAACCAGCAGCAAAGAGAGGAGCAGCTTATTCATTTGAAGGTCACCCTATCCGGTTCGGGCTGGCACTTGTCCAGCTTGCTGTAGATCGGCATGGCCAGGAAGAAGGCAAAGTAGATCACCGAGCAGATCTGCGCCACAAGGGTGCGTCCCGGCGTCGGTGCCAGCACGCCCAGGTAACCAAGAATGAAGAAACAGACCACCCAGATCGTCAGGAAGCCCTTGAAGATCGGCCCGCGGTAGCGGATCGACTTCGACGGGCTGCGATCCAGCCAGGGCAGGAAGGCGAAGATGAGCACGCCGGCACCCATGGCGATGACACCCCAGAACTTGGCATCGACGCCAAACAGCGGATAAGTCACCGCGCGCAGCAGCGAGTAATACGGCGTGAAGTACCAGACCGGAGCGATGTGCTGCGGCGTCACCATCGGATCGGCAGGAATGAAGTTGTTGTACTCGAGGAAGTAGCCGCCTCCCTCGGGCATGAAGAACAGAATGACCGAGAACACCATCAGGAAGACGACAATGCCGACGATGTCCTTCACCGTGTAGTAGGGATGAAAGGGAATGCCGTCGAGCGGAATGCCGCGTTCGTCCTTCTTCTTCTTGATTTCGACGCCGTCCGGGTTGTTGGAGCCGACCTCGTGCAGTGCCAGGATGTGGGCGACTACGAGACCGATCAGCACCAGCGGAATGGCAATCACGTGGAAGGAGAACATGCGGTTCAGGGTGGAATCACCGATGACGAAATCGCCACGAATCCAGGTGGCCAGATCGTTACCGACCAGGGGGATGGCGGAGAACAGGTTCAGGATCACCTGGGCGCCCCAGTAGGACATCTGGCCCCACGGCAGCAGGTAGCCGGCAAAAGCCTCGGCCATCAGCGCCAGAAAGATCATGACGCCGAAAATCCAGATCAGTTCACGCGGCTTGCGGTAAGAACCGTAGATCATGCCGCGGAACATGTGCAGATAGACGACGATGAAGAATGCCGAGGCGCCGGTCGAGTGCATGTAGCGGATCAGCCAGCCCCAGGGCACGTCGCGCATGATGTACTCGACGCTGGCAAAGGCGATCGGCACGCCGGAAGCATTGAGCGAGGCGTCCGGCTTGTAATGCATGACCAGGAAGATGCCTGTAACGATCTGCAGCACCAGCACCAGCAGGGCCAGGGAGCCGAAGAAGTACCAGAAGTTGAAGTTCTTCGGCGCGTAGTATTCCGACAGATGCGCCTTCCACATGGAGGTCATCGGGAAGCGGGCATCGACCCACTCTGTCACATTGCCCAGCAGCGTGCCGTCGGACTTGAACTTTTCGAAGTTGCTGGCGGCCATGCCTTACGCTCCCTTGGTGTCGACGCCAATGACGATCTTGGCGCCGCTGAGGTACATGTGCGGCGGAACTTCGAGGTTGTCCGGCGCCGGCTTGCTCTTGTAGACGCGACCGGCCAGGTCGAAGGTGGAGCCATGGCAGGGACAAAGGAAACCGCCAGCCCAGTCGGCATCGATGCCGGACTCGGCACCGGTCTTGAATTTTTCGCTCGGCGAGCAACCCAGGTGGGTGCAGATACCCACCGCCACCATGTACTCGGGCTTGATGGAACGATATTCATTCTTGCAGTATTCGGGCTGCTGCGGCTTCTCGGACTTCGGGTCGACCAGCTTGTCGTCGAGTTTTGGGAGCTGATCGAGCATTTCCTTGGTGCGGCGGATGATCCACACGGGCTTGCCGCGCCATTCCACGGTCATCATCTCACCGGGAGCCAGCTTGCTGATGTCGGCCTCAACGGGAGCACCGGCGGACTTGGCCCGCTCGGAAGGAAGCATGCTGGCGACAAATGGCACGACGGCGGCAATCCCTGCCACGCCACCGGCGGTCGCAGTGGCGACCAGCAGGCGACGACGTCCGCAATCCACTTTTCCGTCACAACTCATGGTCTTATCCCTGAATATGGAGAAGGCAATCCCGTAGAGCCGCAGAATTATACAGAAGTTGGTGGGCCGATTAAAGCCCGGATTAGCGCAAACTTATGGAGTCGCATGCACCACAATAGTGCGCACGGACGCTAAACGGCTACTGCACTATCGCAAGTCAATAATCCCGGCGCTCGATCAGCGCCTGGGCCACGGTGGCGGCATCCGAGTATTCGAGTTCGCCACCGACCGGCAGGCCGCGGGCAATGCGGCTAACCTTGAGGCCGCGGGCATGAAGCATTTCGGAAATATAATGCGCCGTTGCCTCGCCCTCGTTGGTGAAGTTGGTCGCCAGGACGACTTCCCGCACGACACCGTCAGTGGCCCGCGCCAGCAGCCGCTCGAAGGCCAGTTCTTTCGGCCCGATGCCGTCCAGCGGACTCAGATGCCCCATCAGCACGTAATAAAGGCCGTTGAAAGCGTGCGTCTGCTCCATGGTGTTGAGATCCACCGGCATTTCGACAATGCAAAGCAGGGACGGATCGCGCTTGGACGAGCGACAGCGATCGCAGACTTCATCTTCGGTGAAGGTGTTGCAGCGGGCACAGCGACGCAGGGTCTGCAGCGCCCGGTCCAATGCCTGGGAGAGGCGCCCGGCGCCGCGGGGGTCGCGTTGCAGCAAGTGATAGGCCATGCGCTGGGCCGACTTGGGACCGACGCCTGGCAGGCAGCGCAGCGCCTCGATCAGCTCATCGAGGCTCGAAGGTCCAACCATCAGAACGGCAGCTTCATTCCGGGCGGCAGATTGAGCCCGTTGGTAAAGCCGCCCATTTTCTCCTGCGTGGTCTGTTCCGCGCGCCGGTTGGCGTCGTTCAGCGCCGCGGCGATCAGGTCTTCCAGCATTTCCTTGTCGTCCATCACCGACGGATCGATGGCGACGCGCTTGACGTCGTGCTTGCAGGTCATTACCACCTTGACCATGCCGGCGCCGGACTGGCCCTCGACCTCCAGGTTGCCCAGTTCCTCCTGCGCCTTGAGCATGTTTTGCTGCATCTGCTGGGCCTGCTTCATCAGGTTGGCCATGCCGCCCTTGTTGAACATTTCGTTAACTCCTCATACAGGTTTGATCGTCGATTCGTCGATGCTGGCGTCGAAAATATCCATCACGTCGCGCACGAAGGGATCGCCCTCGATGGCGGCAACAGCCTTTTCCTGACGCTCGCGCTTTTCGTTGCGGTTGCGCTCGGCCGGGGTTTCGCTCTCGGCCTCGGCCAGTGCGATGACCAGCTTCACCGGCCGGCCCAAATGCGCTTGCAGTTCGGCCTGGAGCTTCTCCTGTGGCGCCTTCGTGTTCAGGAGCGACTTGTGCGCTGGCGGCAGGCGTAGGCTCACTTGGACTTCGCTCATCGCCGCCAATTCGCAATGCTGTGCGAGTTGCCGTGGCAGGCCGGACAGCGGCAGTCGCGCCACCAACGCATGCCAGTCGCTATCGCCAGCCATCTTGCCGGACGATTTGGCCGCGGCCTCCAAAGTCAGCCGTGGTGACACGCCGGGTGCAGCGTCCGGCACGGGCGCTGAACGGGCTGGAGCGGCCGCCGGTGCCCTGACAACGCCGGCGGACAGCGGTGCGGCCGTGTCGGGCCGAAATGCGTGGAGCCGCAGCAGGGTCATGGTGAAACCCGCGTATTCATCCGGCGCCAGCGCCAGATCGTCGCGGCCGTGGATGGCGATCTGATAGCACAGTTGCAGGAACTCGGCATCGAAAGCGGCAGCATAGGGTGCCAGCCGTGTCCGTTCGGCGTCGTCCGCCAGCGCTTGCGGCGCGAACTGCAACAGCGCGATGCGGTGGAACAGGGTCGCCAACTCCTGCAGCGCCGAGTCGAAGGCGAGGCTGCGGGCATCCATGGCATCCGCGACCTCAAGCATGGCTTGCACGTCGCCGGCCATCAGAGCATCCAGGACGGCGAACAACGTATCGTCGCCGACCGTGCCGAGCATGTCGCGCACCCCAGCCTCCTCCACCTTGCCGGCGCCGTGGGCAATGGCTTGGTCGAGCAGACTGAGCGCATCGCGCATACTGCCGGCCGCCGCCTTGGCCAGATGGCGCAGCGCCGCCGGCTCGAAGGGCACGTTTTCCGCGCCGAGGACATGGGCAAGGTGGTCGACAATATGCCCGGGCGGCATCTGCTTCAGGTTGAACTGCAGGCAGCGCGACAGCACCGTCACCGGGATCTTCTGTGGATCGGTGGTGGCGAGGATGAACTTGACGTGTTCCGGCGGCTCTTCCAGCGTCTTCAGCATGGCGTTGAAGGCGTGGCCGGAAAGCTGGTGCACTTCGTCGATCACGTAGACCTTGAATCGGCCCCGGGTCGGCGCGTAGGTGGCCTTTTCCAGCAGGCTCGTCATGTCCTCGACGCCGCGGTTCGATGCGGCATCGAGCTCGATGTAGTCGACGAAGCGACCACCGTCGATCTCGAGACAGGATGAGCAGGTGCCGCAGGGCGTCGCGGTGATGCCGGTCTCGCAGTTGAGCGCCTTGGCGACGATGCGCGCCAGCGTCGTCTTGCCGACGCCGCGGGTGCCGGTGAACAGGTAGGCATGGTGCAGGCGCTGCTGTTCCAGTGCGTGCGTCAGGGCCCTGACGACATGCTCCTGCCCCACCAGGGTGGCAAAGGATTTTGGGCGCCATTTGCGGGCCAGGACCTGATAACTCATTCGACGATTCTACCAAAGCAAACGGGGCGCCCCGTCGGGAAGCGCCCCGTTCTGTCCATGGGAATAACGATCAGCCCTTGGTCGGCGGCGTCATCGGCGCGCCGGGCCCCATGCCTCGCCCAGAACCCATCCTGCCTTTCGATCCCATATGACCCATCCGGGCGGCGTGGATGTCGGCAACCCGCTTCTGGTCAGGTGTCAAGGCATCGTAGAGTTGCTTGAAGGAGCCATTCACCGACTCCATCGCCGCCACACGCTGTTTCATGAGATCCGTCATGCGCAACATGCGCTCCGGTGCGCTCAAGCTGAGATCCTGCGCGTTATCGCGCATGGCCTGGAAACCCTTACCCGCCTCGGCCTTTGCCTTCTCGGCAAATGCTTGCCAGAGCGGTTCCTGCGCTCCGGTCAACTTCAGATCGGTCTTGAGTCGGGCCAGGCGCTGCTCGGCGCGGGCCGCGGGATCGAACTTGCCGCCCCGCATGCCGCCGCCCATCATGCCCATCGAGCCATCGCAATTTCCCGGGCCGCCGGGACCCGACTGGGCGAAGGCCAGCGAGCCCGCACCCATGATGCCTGCGGTCACGATGGCGGCAAAGATCTTCCTGCTGGATTCCATTGTTCTCTCCTGTTGATGCCTGATTGGCACGGTCATTTCAGCGCTGGCGCGTAAGCGACCTGTTTCAACGACAACAAGATTTGTAAGGGGATGTTGCCGCCGACAGAAAACGGAGGGGGTGGCGAGCCTGACCCCCGGCACTTGCGGACATCGGCTGTGGCTGCTTCCTTCCGGACCTGACCAGGTTCACCGCGCCACAATGCGGGGAGACCCGCCACAACGAATTCTAACCCAGAAGGAAGCCGCGCACGATGCCGATCTGGTCGGCGCTCATCAACATTGGGGCATGGCCGACGCCGGGAATCTCTACCACCGTCGCCTTTGGCCCGCGCTCCGCCATCTGCTGTGCAGTCTCGGCGGTCAGCAGATCGGACTGGGCACCGCGCAGCACCAGTGTCGGACAGCGAACCGCCTCGTAGGTCGGCCAGAGTTCGACATCCTTGCCCTCCCCCATCGCCTGGCGGAAAGGCTCGGCGATGCCGGGGTCGTAGGCCATCGCGAAACCGCCGTCGGCCAGCGGCCGCAGCGCGTGAATGGTCAGGTGCCGCCACTCGGCGTCCGTCAATGCACCGAACGGCGTCGACACGAAGCGCACGAACGCTTCGGCCTGCTCGACAGAAGCGAAACGTGGCGTCGTGCCAACGTACTCGCCGATGCGGGCAATGGAACTGGCCGCGAGTACCGGCCCGACGTCGTTCAGCACCAGCCGGGAAATCGGGCTGCCCTCCTGGGCCGCCAACGCCATGCCGATCAGGCCGCCCATGGAAGTGCCCACCCAATCCACCGTCTTCGCATCGAGGCGTGCGAGCAACGTCACCATGTCGGCGCAATATTGCGGCACCGTGTAATGGCGCGTGTCGCGCAGCCAGTTGCTGCGGCCGCGGCCGACCACGTCGGGACAGACGACGCGGTACTCGCCGACCATCACGTGCGCCAGAAAATCGAAGTCCCGGCCGCAACGGGTCAGCCCGTGGACGCACACCAGGACGCGCGGATTGTGGGGGTCGCCCCACTCCACATAGGCCATGTCGTGCAAACCCGCCGGACTCAGGCATTGGACGGTGCGTTGGCGCATTTCGATCATGTTGACTCCCTTCGCCGCAAGTCTATCAGCGCGCGTGCCAGTAACGGTGGCGCGTTTGTCGCTCCGCCGTCGTGACGACGCCATGGCGGCCAAGAAGCACCGTCACTGCCCCATCCGCGTCGGTGCGATGCGGTTCGGTGCCGGCAGCCTCGAAGCGCTTGACGACTTCCGTGGCCGGATGGCCGAAGCGATTGCGGTAGCCAGCCGAGTAGATAGTCAGCCGTGGCTGCACGCCGGCAATGAATGCCGGCGTCGACGAACTGCGGCTGCCATGATGCGGTGGCACGAGAACTTCGGCGGCGACGTCCGCCCCATGCCTTGCCAGCAGGGCGGCCTCGTTGCGGGCCTCGATATCGCCAGTCAGCAGAACGGCGCCGCTGATCGCCGAGACCTTCAGCACGCAGGACAGATCGTTGCTCTTCGTCGCCACGGAATAATCGCCTTCGGTCGGGTGCAGCACATGGAAACGCACCCCATCCCACTCCCATGCCTCGCCGTCCACGCATTGCCGATGCGCCACGGGCAGAGCCGACAGCGGATGGCCCGCCGACACCGAGGTGAGCAGCAGCGCGGTCGGTATCGACTCCAGCACCGACTCGGCGCCACCCTCGTGGTCCTTGTCCTGATGGCTCACCATCATCGTGTCGAGTGCACGCACGCCGGCCGCCCGCAGGTAAGGCACTATGATGCGGTTGCCGCTGTTGGCGTCGGCCGAGAAGGCCGGGCCGGCGTCATAAAGCAGGTCGTGGCCGGCCGTCTGCACATGCACCGCCAGGCCTTGGCCGACGTCGAGTACGCGCACGATCGCCTCGCCCACTGCGGGCCGCGGCACTGGGACAAATACCAGCGGCAGCAAGGCCACGATACCGATCCAGTGGGCCGGAAAGCCGCGCGGCATCAACAGCCAGCCAACGCCGGCAACGCCCAGCGCCACGGCCCAGCCCGGTGGCGCCTGCTGCTGCCAGACCGCCCAATCGGAGGCGGCAAGCCAGTCGAGCAGCAACATCAGTTCAGCGGTCAACCAATGGGCAAGCCACAGCAGCGGCTCGGCAAACGGCAAAGCACCCAACAGCGCCAGCGGCGTCACCAATAGGCTGATCACCGGGATGGCCACGGCATTGGCCAGCGGCGACACCAGCGAGAATTGCTGAAACATGGCCAGCAGTGCCGGAATCATGCCTACGGTGACGGCCCACTGGGCGCGCCCCCAGGCCGCCAGCCAGTGGCCTTCGCCCAGGCGCCCGGTGCCGATGTAGAACAACAGGCCGACGGCGCCGAACGACAGCCAGAAGCCCGCCGCCAGCACTGCCCACGGATCGAGCAGCAACACCAGCAGCAGCGCCAGCGCCAGCACCCGACTGACCACCGTCGTGCGGCCGGTCCAGAGCGCAAGCGCCACCACGGCCAGCATGTAGAGCGTGCGCTGGGCAGGCACGGCGAAGCCGGCGAGCAGGCAATAGGCCAGCGCGGAAAGAAAGCCCGCCGCTGCCGCGACCTTTTGCGCTGGCAGGCGCAACATCAATCGCGATGACCTACGCCAGCCCCAGCCGGCCAGCCAGGCGGCCAGGCCAGCCACCATGGTGACATGCAGGCCGGATACGCTCAACAAGTGCGTCACGCCGGTGCGCGCAAACACTTGCCAGAGCTCTTGGTCGATTGCCCGCTGATCGCCGATGGCCAGCGCCACCAGCACTCCTGCATACGGCGCATCGCCGAGCGCGCGCTGGAAATGGTCGCGCAAGTGCTGGCGCAGACGTTCGATCACGTAACCCGGCGTCCGAACCAGATCGGCCAGCTTTCGATTGGTCTCGGCCTTGCGCACATAGCCGGTGGCCCGGACGTTCTGTTCGAACAGCCAGGCCTCGAAATCGAAACCATCTGGGTTCAGGTTGCCGTGCGGCCGCTTCAGCCGGACAGTCAGCGACCAGCGCTCGCCGGCCCTGATTTCCGGCAGGGCGTGAAAATCGTCGTCCTCCTGCGTGCGCCAGCCGCTATACCAGGCCAGCGATATTCTCGACGGCACGGTACTGGTGGCATTCTCGACATCGAAGTCGAAGCGCAGGCCGTTGTCGAAACGCTGCGGCAGGCTGGCGACAACGCCGACAATGTCGACGTCGCGTCCCTCGACCGCTGTCGGCAGCGCATCGGCCAGACGATGCTGGGCCAGCCCGCCGGCCCAGGCGAAGCCCAGCAGGGCTGCGCCGGGCAGGAGCAACCAATGCCAGCAGCGCATGCCTGCGGCGATCAGGACAACGCCAGCCGTCAGCAGGAGACCCAGCGGACTGGCGGCCGGCAGTTCGGCAGAAAACTGCAGGGCCACGATTCCGGCAGCGAAGGCGAGGATGACGAAGCGCATGTCAAGGGCATTCCCGACTGCCATTAGACCAGAAGTCCCGGACTTTTCCGCTAGAATCCGCCGACGATGCTGCCCTACTGCCTGGTCAAACCCTTCGTCTTCGCCCTCGATCCCGAGACGGCGCACGAATTGACGCTTGCCGGCCTCGCCGCCCTGCAAAAGACCGGGCTGGTACCCGCCTACCGGCCGTCGAAATCGGCGCCGGTCACGGTCATGGGGCTCGACTTCCCGAATCGCGTCGGTCTGGCCGCCGGCCTCGACAAGAATGGTGATGCGATCGACGCCCTGGCCGGCTGGGGCTTTGGCTTCCTCGAAATCGGCACCGTCACGCCAAGGGCGCAACCGGGCAATCCGCGGCCGCGCCTGTTCCGGCTGCCGGAGGCCCAGGGCATCATCAACCGCATGGGCTTCAACAACCACGGCGTCGATGCGCTGGTCGAAAACGTCAAGGCAGCGCGCTTCAAGGGCATCCTCGGCATCAACATCGGCAAGAACTTCGACACGCCGATCGAGAATGCCGCCGACGACTACCTCGCCTGCCTCGACAAGGTCTACGCCCACGCCAGCTACGTCACGGTCAACATCTCCAGCCCCAACACCAAGAATCTGCGGCAACTACAGGGCGAATCGGAACTCGACGCCCTGCTCGGCGCGCTCAAGGCCCGCCAGACGAAACTGGCGCAGCAGCATGGCCGCTACGTACCGCTGGCGCTGAAGATCGCCCCCGACCTCGACGAGGGGCAGATCGCCAATATCGCCGACGCCCTGCGCCGGCACCGCATCGACGCCGTTGTCGCCACCAACACCACCCTGTCGCGCGAGGGCGTCGAGCATCTGCGCCACGGCCACGAGGCCGGTGGCCTCTCGGGCGCGCCGCTGTTCGAGAAGTCCACCGCCGTGTTGCGACGGCTGACTTTCGCCCTGGCCGGCGAGCTGCCGGTCATCGCCGCCGGCGGCATCACCGACGGTGCCAAGGCGATGGCCAAACTCGAAGCCGGCGCAGCGCTGGTGCAGGTCTATTCCGGCATCGTCTATCGGGGACCCGACCTGATCAAGGAATGCATTCAGGCCACGGCCGCAACCGGGGCCGGCGGCACCGGGAAATCCCGCACGGCACAATAGACAGGCGAACTTCAGGGTTGTCTAATGGACGGCAAACGGCGATAATTCGCGCCGTTCCCTCCCCGCCGGCTGAAGCTGGCCGGAAAACCCCGTTATGACCAGCTACCTGTTCATCGTCCTCGGCGCCGTACTCGTCAATAACGTCGTCCTCGTCCGCATCCTCGGGCTGTGCCCCTTCATGGGCGTCTCGAAGAAGCTGGAGACCGCCGTCGGCATGGGCGCCGCCACTACCTTCGTGCTGACCCTCGGTTGCGGCACCAGCTACGTCATCGATTCCTGGCTGCTGATCCCGAACGACCTCGAATACCTGCGCACACTGGCCTTCATCGTCACGATCGCGGCCATCGTCCAGTTGACCGAACTGGTCATCCAAAAGACCAGCCCTATGCTGCACCAGGTGCTTGGCATCTACCTGCCGCTGATCACCACCAATTGCGCCGTGCTGGGCATTCCGCTGCTCAACATCAGTCAGAAACACAACTTCGTCGAATCGCTGTTGTTCGGCTTCGGCAGTTCCATCGGTTTCACCCTGGCCCTGGTGCTGTTCGCCGGCTTGCGCGAGCGGCTCGACGGCGCCGACATCCCAAAAAATTTCCGTGGCACCGCCATCGGTTTCATCACCGGCGGCATCATGAGCCTGGCCTTTATGGGCTTTGCCGGCCTCGACAAGTACAAATAGGATGTTCAGCGCCCTTTTCGTCATGGCGCTGGGCGCCGTCATCCTCGGCGCTGCCCTTGGCTATGCGGCGGTGAAATTCAGGGTCGAAGGCGATCCGCTGGTCGAGAAGATCGATAGCATCCTGCCGCAGACGCAGTGCGGACAGTGCGGCTTCCCGGGTTGTCGTCCCTATGCCGAAGCAATCGCCAAGGGCGAGGCCGACATCAACTGCTGTCCGCCCGGCGGCGAGGAGGGCATCAAGAAGCTGGCCGACCTGCTCGGCCGCGAGTTCAAGCCGCTGTCCGGCGAGCACGGCGTCGAGAAGCCCAAGAGCGTGGCCGTCATCGACGAAAATGTCTGCATCGGCTGCACCCTCTGCCTCCAGGCCTGCCCGGTCGACGCCATCGTCGGCGCCGCCAAGCAGATGCACACCATCGTCGCCGCACAGTGCACGGGTTGCGAGCTGTGCATCGAACCCTGTCCGGTCGATTGCATCGCCATGTTGCCGATCGCCGAAGCCGTCGACAACTGGAAATGGAAGTACCCGGTGTTCGACATCGCCCAGAGGCGCGCCGCATGAGCCGTCGCTTGTTCAAGTTCCATGGCGGCGTCAAGCCGGCCTACAACAAGGAATCCTCGAACCACGAGCAGATTGCCGACGCACCGCTGCCTGCCGAGTTCGTCATCCCGCTGCACCAGAGCATTGGTGGCATCCCCCGCCCCGTGGTGAAAGCCGGCGAGCACGTACAGAAGGGGCAACTGATCGGCGGCCCGGACGGCAGCGTTTCATCCGCCGTGCATGCCTCGACCTCCGGCACCGTCAAGGCAGTCGAGATGCGGCGCATGCCGCACACCTCGGGCCTGTCGGCGCTCTGCGTCGTCATCGAACCGGACGGCAAGGACGAATGGATCGGGCATGCGCCTGTTCCGTGGCGGACAATGTCGCCAGGCGAAGTACGCAATGCCTTGCGCGATGCCGGCGTGGTCGGTCTCGGCGGGGCGGTGTTCCCCTCCCACCTCAAGGTCAATCCTGGCAAGGAAGGCCACCTTGACACACTGGTGATCAACGGTGCCGAATGCGAGCCTTTCATCACCTGCGACGACATGCAGATGCGCGAACGGCCGGATGGCATCATAAAAGGCGCGGCCATCCTGCGCGACCTGACCAAAGCCCGACAGGTACTCATCGGCGTCGAAGACAACAAGCCGGAAGCCATCGCCGCCATGCGAGCCGCCGTCGAACGAATAGGCGCCGAGCGTATTGACGTCGTCGCCGTGCCCACCCGTTACCCCGCTGGCGGCGCCAAGCAGCTGATCCGCGTCCTTACCGGCATCGAGGTGCCGCACGGCAAGCGCTCGACCGACTACGGCGTGCAGTGCTTCAACACAGGCACCGCCCATGCCATCTACGATGCGCTCGAACTCGGCCGGCCGATGATCTCGCGCATTGTCACCGTCGCCGGCAACGTCGAACGACCGCGAAACTACGAAGTCCGCTTCGGCACCCCGATGAAGGACGTCGTCGCCCTATGCGGCCCAAAGCCCGACACCGACAGGCTGATTATGGGCGGGCCGATGATGGGCTTTCGCATGCCCGGCGACGAAGTGCCCGTGGTCAAGGCCACCAACTGCATCCTGGTCGGATCGAAGGTGCTGTTCCCGCCACCGCCGCCGGAAATGCCCTGTATCCGCTGCGGCGAATGCGCCAAGGCCTGCCCGGCCGACCTGGCGCCCTTTGAGATGTACTGGTTCTCGCGGGCCAAGATTTTCGGCAAGGCGCAGGAATATCACCTGTTCGACTGCATCGAGTGCGGTTGTTGCGCCTACGTCTGCCCGTCGCGCATTCCCCTGGTCGATTACTACCGCTTCGCCAAGAGTGAAATCTGGGCACGCGAACAGGAGAAGGAAGCCGCCGACGGTGCCCGCGAGCGCTACGAATTCCGCCTCGCCCGCGAAGAACGCGAAAAGCAGGAAAAAGCCGCCAGGCTGGCCGCCAAGGCCGCCGAAACCAAGGCCAAGCTGGCAGCTGCCGCCGTCGCCGGCGCCGAGGATGACCCGAAGAAAGCCCTGATTGCGGCCGCGCAGGCGCGCGCCGAACAGCAGAAAACCGCGGCGGAAACGAAAACCAATGCTGAATAATTCGCCCTACTTCCGTCAGCCCGCCAGCGTCAGCAGCGTGATGCTGCGTGTGCTGGCCGCCCTGATTCCCGGCATCGCCGTCTATGTCTGGTTCTTCGGCGCCGCCATCCTGATCCAGATCCTGCTCGCCTCCGCCGCCGCCCTCGCCGGCGAAGCCGCGATGTTGAAGATCCGCGGCAAGCCGGTGCTGCTGTTCCTCGCCGACGGCAGCGCGCTGGTCACCGCCTGGCTGATCGCCCTCACCTTCCCGCCAATCGGCCCCTGGTGGCTGGTGGTACTCGCCACCCTGATTGCCATCGTGGTCGCCAAGCACCTCTACGGCGGCCTCGGCCAGAACCCGTTCAATCCGGCGATGGTGGCCTTCTGCGTCATGATCGTCGCCTACCCGCAACTGATGTCGCAGTGGCCAGCGGTTGGCTTCACGGATTTCTCCGCTCAACTGGGCGCGATTTTCGGCGAGCGCCACCTCGATGCCATGGTCATGGCGACGCCGCTCGATACCCTGCGCACGGCCCTGCACACGGCCGAGGCGAAGGCGACGGTGGCTGGCGTGTTCGGCAGCAACGCCGCGTTCGGCAACATCGGCGGCAAGGGCTGGGAGTGGGTCGCCGTCGCCTACCTGCTCGGCGGCCTCTGGCTGATCCAGCAGCGCATCATCACCTGGCACATGCCGGCCGCGTTTCTGGGTACGCTGGCGCTGATCGCAGGCATTGCCAGCACCGCCGGTCCCGACAAGCTCGCTGGCCCGCTCTTCCACATCCTCACCGGCGGCGCCATGCTCGGCGCCTTCTTCATCGTCACCGACCCGGTGTCGGGAGCCACCACGCCAAAGGGCAAGCTAATTTTCGCCGCCGGCATCGCCCTCCTTACCTGGATCATCCGCGTCTTCGGCGCCTATCCGGACGGCATCGCCTTCGCCACGCTGCTGATGAACATTTGCGTGCCGCTGATCGACATGGCAACCCAGCCGCCGGTCTTCGGCCACAAGAACGACGGCAAGGAAGGGGGCAAGCCGTGAGCGAAGACCGCGTGCCCGATCCGCTCGCCCCCATCGAGGTTCCGCCACCGGCCGAAGCGTCCGTTGTCCGCATCTCCTCGCGCACGGCGACCATCCTGCTGCTATTCACCCTGACCTTCACGGCCCTGATGGCGGCGACCTATTTCGCCACCAAGCCGGCCATCGAGGCCAGTGCCCGCGCCGAGAAAATGAAACTGATCGGCGAGGTTCTGCCGAAGTCGGGCTACGACAACGACCTGCTCGCCGATGGCGTCAGCCTGCCGCCGATGCCCGCGCTCGGTCTTGACGACGTTTCGACCGTCTACCGGGCCCGCAAGGATGGCACACCGGTCGCCATGGTGGTCGAGGCGGCAGCGCCGGACGGCTATTCCGGGCGCATCGGTCTGCTGCTGGCGATCGGCGCCGACGGGCGCCTGCTGGCCATGCGTGTCACCGATCACAGGGAAACGCCGGGGCTCGGCGATTACATAGACCCCAAGAAGGACAAAAACAAGACCAGTCCCTGGATCGGCCAGTTCGACCGCAAGGGTTTCGAGGACATCAATCCCGAGCAATGGAAGGTGAAGAAGGACGGCGGCATGTTCGACGCCCATGTCGGCGCCACCATTTCCGCCCGTGCAGTCACCAATGCCAGCGGGCGAGCGCTTGCTTGGGCCGGGGAACGGCGGGAAAAGCTGTTCGCGCTGCCTGCGGCAGCGAAATTCGAGGAGTGAGTCCATGAGTGTCTATCGCGACATCACCTACAACAGCCTGTGGAAGCAGAATCCGATCCTGGGCCAGGTACTGGGCCTGTGCCCGACGCTCGCCATCACCACCAGTTTCATCAACTCGTTCAGCCTCGGCCTGGCCACCACCTTCGTCATGGCCATGTCGAACTTCGCCGTCTCCGCGCTGCGCTCCTTCATCCCCTTCGAGATCCGCATTCCGGTGTTCATCCTGATCATCGCTGCGCTGGTCACTGTCGTCGACCTGGCCATGAACGCGTGGCTGCACGACATTTATCTCGTCCTGGGCATCTTCATTCCGCTGATCGTCACCAACTGCATCGTGCTGGCACGCGTCGAGGCCTATGCCGCCAAAAATCCCGTCCTCGCCTCGACCTGGGACGGCGCCATGATGGGTATCGGCCTTACTCTGGTGCTGGCTGTGCTTGGTATCGTGCGAGAGTTGTTCGGCCAGGGCACGTTGCTTTCGGGCATCGAGATGATCATTCCCGGCACCGAGGCGATCCGGTTGCTGCCCGAGGACTATCCGGGTTTTCTGGTCGCCGTCCTGCCGCCCGGCGCCTTCTTCGTCCTCGGCCTGCTGATCGCCGGCCGTAACTGGCTCGATGCGCGTGCCAACGAGAAGGCCCGCCAGCACCTGCTTCAGGCACAAGCCCACGCCTGATGCCGACGGCGGCTACAATGCCGCCATGACGTCAGCACCCCTCTTCCGTACCGCCGGCATTCGCGCCATCGAGGGCCGCTTTGCCGACGCTCGACCGCCGCTGATGGAGCGCGCCGGCGCCGCCGTTGCCGCTACTGCACGTGAGATGCTTGGCACCCGCACCGGTCCGGTCCTGATCGTCGCCGGCCCCGGCAACAACGGTGGCGATGGCTTCGTCGCAGCCCGTGTGCTCACGGCGCAGGGAATCGAAGCGGTCGTCGTCCGCGCCGGTACCGACGACATTCCGGCACGCGACTGGCGGCTGGTCATCGATGCGCTGTTCGGCATCGGGCTGACGCGCGCCATCGAAGGCCGACTGGCCGATGCCGTCGGGCAGATCAACTCGCTCGGCTGCCCGGTTCTGGCAGTCGACGTCCCGAGTGGCCTCTGTGCCGATACCGGGCAGGTGCTTGGCTGCATCGTCAGCGCCTCGCGAACACTGACTTTCATCGCCGGCAAACCCGGTCTTTACACTCTCGACGGCCCCGACCATAGCGGCGAAGTGCTGGTGAATGACCTGGGACTCGACGTCGGCGAGCCTGAGGGGCAAGTCATCTCCCCGACGCTATTCCGGTCACAACTGCGCCCCCGCCGGCGCAACAGCCACAAGGGCAGCTTCGGCAGCGTCGGCATCGTCGGCGGCGCACCGGGCATGGCCGGTGCCGCCCTGTTGGCCGGCCGCGCGGCGCTGAAACTGGGTGCCGGCCGCGTCCATGTCGGCATGCTGGAACGGCTGTTGGTCGATCCCATGCAGCCGGAACTGATGCTGCGTCCGGCCGATCAGGCGTTCGGCCTCGCCACCGCGCTCGCCGTCGGCCCCGGCCTCGGCCAATCCGCTGACGCCAAGGAACTGCTGCGGCAATCGATCGCTGCCGCGCTGCCGCTGGTGCTCGACGCCGACGCCCTCAATCTGCTGGCGGCCCATCCGGTGCTGCTGGCGAAAGTCAGTCGCCGCGAGGCGCCGACGCTCCTGACGCCGCATCCCGCCGAGGCTGCCCGAATGTTGGGCATGAGCATCGAGGCCGTGCAGGCCGACCGCCTGGCCGCCGCCCTCGAACTTGCGCGACGCAGCCGCGCCCAAGTCGTGCTCAAGGGTTGCGGCAGCATCGTCGCATCGCCGGACGGTCGATGGTTCATCAACACCACCGGCAACCCGGGACTCGCTTCGGCCGGCAGCGGCGACGTGCTTACCGGCATCGCCGCCGCCCTGCTGGCCCAACAGTGGCCGGCGCTGGAAGCGACGCTGGCGGCGGTGCATCTGCACGGTGCCGCCGCCAATGCCCTCGTCACCGCCGGAACCGGACCCGTCGGCATGACTGCCGGCGAACTCATCGACACCGCCCGCACCCTGCTCAACCGCTGGATCGCCAATGCCTGAGCAACATCCCCTGCGGGGGGTGGCGTTGATGCTGGCGGCCCTGTTCTGTTTCGCGCTGCTCGACGCCACCTCCAAGCACCTGTCGCAGACCTTCAATGTGCCGCTGCTGGTCTGGGCCCGCTACACGGTGCATTGCCTGCTCATGCTGGTCTTTCTCGGACCTTCGCAGGGTGCCCGGCTGGTGGCGACCGCACGTCCATTCGCACAAATCGGACGCGCGCTGCTGCTGGTGGCCGTCACCGGCTTCGCCATGGCCGCCTTTCGGGTCATGCCGCTGGCGGAAACGACCGCCCTGGTCTTCGTCACGCCGCTGATCGTGGCGCTGCTGGCCGGCCCCTTCCTCGGTGAACGGGTCGGTGCACCGCGCTGGCTGGCAGCATTGGTCGGCTTCGGCGGCACACTGCTGATCGCGCGACCCGGCGGCACGCTGCCGCCGGACGGGATTCTCTACACCATGATCGCCGCCGTCTGCTATGCCTTCTACCAAATCCAGACACGCAAGATGGCCGCCACGGAAAGGCCCGTGACCATGGTCTTCTATACCGCCCTGGTCGGTACCGCCGCCATGTCGCTGGCGCTGCCCTGGATCTGGACCGGACCGGCACCCGAACCGCTGGAGGCCGTAATGATCGCGTCGCTGGCGATTTACGGCGGCACCGGCCACTTCCTGCTCACGCACGCCTTCCGCCATGCCCCGGCATCGACGCTGGCGCCGTTTCTCTACGCCCAGTTGATCTGGGCGTCATTGCTGGGCTGGCTGTTCTATGATCAATGGCCGGACACGCTCTCCATTGCCGGCATGCTCACCATCGTCGCCGGCGGCGTTGCAGTCGCCGTCGCGGAACGGACCGGGGCGCGTAGAATCGATTTGGAAAGGGGATAGACATGGACTTCGCGTTGCACCTGGCGGCGGAAATCGACCGCAACGTATCCGCGGCGCTGATCGAGGATATCGGCGGTGGCGATCTGACGGCACTGCTGACGCCGGGCGGCCATCAAGCCCTGGGCACCGTCATCAGCCGCCAAGAGGCTGTGCTGGCGGGTCAGTCATGGTTCGACGCCTGCTTCCAGCAACTCGACCCGGCAGCGGAAATTCAGTGGGCCGTCCGCGATGGCGAGCGCGTCGCACCCGGTCAGGTGCTCTGCGAGATTCAGGCCGATACGCGGGCGCTGCTAACCGCCGAGCGCGCGGCACTGAATTTCCTGCAACTCCTCTCCGGCACCGCCACCACCACCCGTCGCTATGTCGATGCCGTCGCCGGCACCGGCGCCCGCATCGTCGATACCCGCAAGACACTTCCCGGACTGCGGCTGGCACAGAAGTACGCGGTGCGCTGTGGCGGCGGCGCCAACCACCGGATGGGGCTTTACGACGGTATCCTGATCAAGGAGAACCACATCATCGCCGCCGGCGGTATCGCGCCGGCTCTCGATCATGCCCGCAGTCTGGCCCGTGGCGGCGTCTTCATCCAGATCGAGGTGGAAACCCTGGCACAACTGGCCGAGGCGCTCGATTGCGGCGCCACCATGATCCTGCTCGACAACATGGATCTGGCGCAGATGCGGGAGGCCGTGCACATCACCGCCGGCTGCGCGGAACTGGAAGCGTCGGGCAGCGTACGTTTGAACATGGTGCGCGCCATTGCCGACACGGGAGTCGGCCGCATTTCCATCGGCAGCCTGACCAAAGATCTGCGCGCTATCGACTTGTCATTGCGCCACGTGGAGCAATAGCGATGGCATTCGATGTTAGAATTCGCGCCTCAGCGGAGAGGTGGATGAGCGGTTTAAGTCGCACGCCTGGAAAGCGTGTTTAGGTTAATGCCTAACGCGGGTTCGAATCCCGCCCTCTCCGCCAAGACATACTTGACGAGCACCCACAGAAAGCGAGAATGCCGAGATGCTGTTCATCCTTTACTACATCATCGCGATCTCAGTCCTGGTCATGCACTTCACCGGCTTCCTGGCCCGGTACAACCTGGAATGGCTGGTACTCGCTCTGGCCGTGACGGTTTTCCCGGCGGTCATTTACCTCTGATATTCTCAGGACCCGGTCCGATCACGCTCAGCTACAAAATTTCACCATGTAGGCCTTAACGGCCTCGACGTCGGCGTCCATGACCTCGACGCGCTGCGGCAAGGCTTCGATACCGTCGAAATCTGCCGGCCGCAAGGGATCCCGCCCCAGAGCTTCCTGGATCGTTTCGCCAAACTTAACCGGCTGCGCCGTTTCCAGCACGATCATCGGCGTGCCGGCTTCCCGGTACTCCCGCGCCACCTTGACGGCATCGGCCGTGTGGGTATCGATCATGACGCCAAAGCGCTGCCAGACGTCGCGGATGGTCGCCAACCGGTCGGCATGGGTGCTGCGCCCCGAGGTAAAGGCGAATTGCGGCAATCGCTCCAGGAAGGGCGTACCGGTGAGATCGAAGCTGCCGCCGGCATCGACCTCCGACCAGAGCTGACTGACGATCACAGGATCGCGACTGACCAGGTCGAAGATGAAGCGCTCGAAGTTCGATGCCTTGGAGATGTCCATCGACGGGCTCGATGTCACGTAGGTCTCCACGGTCTTGCGGGGCCGGTAGATGCCAGTGCGGAAGAATTCGTCGAGCACGTCGTTCTCGTTGGTGGCCAGCACCAGGCGGGCGATCGGGAGGCCCATCATGCGGGCGATGTGGCCGGCGCAGATGTTGCCGAAGTTGCCTGATGGCACTGCAAACGCGACCTGCTCGTCATTCGACTGCGTGGCCGCGAAGTAGCCCTTGAAGTAATAGACAATCTGCGCCGCAACCCGCGCCCAGTTGATCGAATTGACCGCGCCGATCTTGTATTTTGCCTTGAACTCGGCGTCGTTCGACACCGCCTTGACGATGTCCTGGCAGTCGTCGAACATGGCCCGGATGGCGATGTTGAAGATGTTGGCGTCTTGCAGCGAAAACATCTGCGCCCGCTGGAATGCGCTCATCTTGCCGTCCGGCGACAGCATGAACACGCGCACGCCATGCTTGCCGCGCATGGCGTATTCGGCCGCCGAACCGGTATCGCCCGAGGTGGCGCCAAGGATGTTGATCTCCTCGCCCCGCTTGGCCAGCACATACTCGAACAGGTTGCCGAGCAATTGCATGGCCATGTCCTTGAAGGCCAGCGTCGGCCCGTTGGACAGTTCCAGCAGATGAAAGCCCGGTTCGAGCGTGGTCAGCGGCGTGATGTCATCCGCATCCCGGCCCGGCCGGCAGTGGCAATAGACGCTTGCCGTGTAGGTCCGGTCGACGATGGTCTTGAGATCGCAGGCCGGGATGTCGGTGATGAACTTCTGCAGTACGCGCAGAGCCAGGGCGTGATAGGGCAGCTCGCGCCACTCGGCCAGCTCCGCCGGCGTCACCTGTGGATACTCCTCCGGCAGATAGAGGCCACCGTCCGGTGCCAGGCCACCGAGCAGGATGTCGCAGAAGGTCTGCGGCTCGGAGTGGCCGCGAGTGGAGATGTAACGCATCAGCGCAGCTCTTCCAAACGCAGACGGATCACCTTGCGCTTGACGACCGGCAGCGCCTCGATCCTGGCAATGGCGCTATCGACCTGCTTTTCCTTCGTCACGTGCGTCAGCATGATGATGTCGGTCTGCATTTCGCCTTCGCCCGGCTCACGCTGGATCATGGCGTCGATGGAAATCTGCTGGTCGGCCAGGATGCGGGTGATATCGGCCAACACGCCCGGCTTGTCCTCGACGCGCAGGCGCAGGTAGTAGCTGGTCTCGACCTCGGCCATCGGCAGCACCGGAATGTCCGCCACGGCATCCGGCTGGAAGGCCAGATGCGGCACGCGGTTCTCAGGATCGGCGGTCGCCATGCGGGTGACGTCCACCAGATCGGCAATCACCGCACTGGCGGTCGGCTCGGCGCCGGCCCCCTTGCCATAGTACAGCGTTGAACCGACGGCATCACCCTGCACCAGCACGGCATTCATGGCGCCCTCGACATTGGCGATCAGGCGCCTGGCTGGAATCAGGGTCGGATGCACGCGCAGTTCGACGCCTGCCGTCGTGCGCCGGGTAATGCCCAGCAGCTTGATGCGGTAGCCGAGCTGCTCGGCGTACTTGATGTCCTCGGCCTCCAGCTTGCTGATGCCCTCGATGTACGCCTTGTCGAACTGCATCGGGATACCGAAGGCGATGGCCGACATGATGGTCAGCTTGTGGGCGGCATCGACACCCTCGATATCGAAGGTCGGGTCAGCCTCGGCGTAGCCCAGACGCTGGGCTTCCCTGAGCACCGTCTCGAAGGGCAGACCCTTGTCGCGCATCTCGGAGAGGATGAAGTTGGTGGTGCCGTTGATGATGCCGGCGATCCACTGGATGCGGTTTGCGGTCAGGCCCTCGCGCAGCGCCTTGATGATCGGAATGCCGCCGGCAACGGCCGCCTCGAAGGCAACCATGACGCCCTTCCTCTGCGCGGCGGCGAAGATCTCGTTGCCATGCACGGCCAGCAGCGCCTTGTTCGCCGTGACGACGTGCTTGCCATTCTCGATGGCCTTCAGCACCAGTTCCTTGGCGACGCCGTAGCCGCCGATCAGTTCGACGACGATATCCACGTTCGGATCGCTGACCACGGAAAAGGCATCGTCGGTCAGTTTGCAGATGCCGCCGGTGACATTGCGCGCCAGCGCCAGGTTCTTGTCGGCGACGACGGAGATGTGGATCGGCCGGCCGGCGCGGCGGGTGATTTCCTGCTGGTTGCGCGTCAGCACCGTCCAGGTGCCGGCGCCGACGGTACCGATGCCGAGCAAACCTACGTTGATGGGTTTCATATGATCAATTGCCGTGACGTTTTCTGTAATGTTCGAGGAAGCGGGCGATGTGGCCGATGGCCTCGCGCAGGTCATCCTCGTGGGGCAGGAAGACCAGACGGAAGTGGTCCGGGCTCGGCCAGTTGAAGCCGGTGCCCTGGACCAGCAGCACCTTCTCCTCCTGCAGCAGTTCGAGAATGAATTGCCGGTCGTCGGCAATGGGGTAGATCGTCGGATCGAGACGCGGGAACATGTACAGCGTCGCCTTGGGCTTGACGCAGGTGACGCCCGGAATGGCGGTAATCAGCTCATAGGCGAGATCGCGCTGGCGGCGCATGCGCCCACCCGGCGCCACCAGGTCGTTGATGCTCTGATAGCCGCCCAGCGCCGTCTGGATCGCATACTGGCCGGGCACGTTGGCGCACAGCCGCATCGAGGCGAGCATGGTCAGGCCCTCGATGTAGTCGGCAGCGATCTTCTTGTCGCCGGACACCACCATCCATCCAGCCCGATAGCCGCAGCAGCGGTAGTTCTTCGACAGGCCGTTGAAAGTAATGGTCAGCACGTCCTCGGACAGGGCGGCGATCGAGGTATGGCCGGCACCGTCGTAGAGCACCTTGTCGTAGACCTCGTCGGCGTAGATGATCAAGCCATGTTTGCGTGCCAGGGCGACGATCCGTTGCAGCACTTCCGGTGGATAGAGCGCACCTGTCGGGTTGTTCGGGTTGATGATGACGATGGCACGCGTATTGGGCGAAATCTTGCGCTCGATGTCGTCGAAGTCCGGCTGCCAGTCGCTCGCCTCGTCGCAAAGATAGTGCACCGGCGTGCCGCCCGACAGGCTGATCGCTGCCGTCCACAACGGATAGTCGGGCGCCGGCACCAGTACCTCGTCGCCGTTGTTGAGCAGGGCGTTCATGGCCATGACGATCAGCTCTGAAACGCCGTTACCGAGGTAGATGTCCTCCAGCGTAACGCCCTTGATGTGCTTCTCCTGCGTGTAATGCATCACCGCCTTGCGGGCCGAGAAGATGCCCTTGGAATCAGTATAGCCGGCCGAGTTCGGCAAGTTGCGGATCATGTCCTGCTGGATCTCTTCCGGCGCGTCGAAGCCGAACGAGGCAAGGTTGCCGATGTTCAGCTTGATGATCTTGTGCCCCTCTTCCTCCATCTGACGGGCGCGATCGAGCACCGGACCACGGATGTCGTAGCAGACGTTGGCGAGCTTGGCGGACTTCGATACGGGTTGCATGGGGGCTGTCCATTCGCGGCGGTGAGGCCGCTGTCGGGAAAAGGTATAATCCTACAGAAGCCCATGCGATGCCGCAATCGAGACGGCAACGACAAACTCCAATTCATCCGATGAAGTTACACGCCGATCCCCACAGCGGCCAGCACGTCGTCACCGGCCTTGGCCCCGGCTGGGTCGCCGTCGACGGTCGCCGCTACGAGCGCAGCCTGCTGCTGTTGCCGGACCGTATCGATGCCGACTGGGGTCCGGAAATGGCAGACGCGCTGACCGAGGCGCATGTCGCCGTATTGGCGGCACTGTTGGGCAAGGTGTTGTTGCTCGGCACCGGCTCCCGTCAGCGCTTTCCGGCGGCATCGCTGTTGCGCCCGCTGGTCGAGGCCGGCATCGGCGTCGAGGTCATGGACACCGGTGCCGCCTGCCGTACCTACAACGTTCTGGCGGCTGAAGGGCGTGACGTGGCGGCGGCCCTCATCGTGGAATAGCCGAGTCATGAGCCGCCGCGCCTGGATTTTCGCCGCCCTGATCGCCTTCGCCCTCGTCTGGTTCGGCGTCCTCGACTACCGCAAACTGGTCAAGCCGGACGAAGGCCGCTATGCCGAGATCCCGCGCGAGATGGCCGCCAGCGGGAATTGGCTGACACCCCGCCTGAACGGCATCAAATATTTCGAGAAGCCACCGCTGCAGTACTGGGCAACAGCCGCCGCGTTCACGGCCTTCGGTGAGAGCGAATGGACGGCACGCCTTTGGACGGCGGTCACAGGCTTCCTGGGTGTGATGCTGGCCTGGTTCGCCGGCCGCCGCCTGTTCGGTCCATCCGTCGGCATGCTGACCGCGCCGGTGCTGGCGAGCAGCCTGCTCTACCTGGCGATGGGGCACATCGACACGCTCGACATGGGCTTCGCCTTTTTTCTCGAAGTCGCCGTGGTCGGCTTCCTGCTGGCTCAGGCAGGCGAACGACGGTGGATGATGATCGCTTGGGCCGGACTGGCGTTCGCCGTACTTTCCAAAGGCATCGCCGCGCTCGTGCTGACCGGAAGTACCGTCGTCCTCTACTCGCTGCTGACGCGCGATTTCTCCTGCTGGCGCCGTTTCGAATTCGCGCGCGGCGTGCCGCTTTTCCTGCTGATTGCAGCGCCCTGGTTCATCGCCGTGTCGCTCGCCAACCACGAGTTTCCGGGTTTCTTCTTCATCCACGAACATTTCGAGCGCTTTCTGACCAAGGTTCATAACCGCTACCAGCCGGCCTGGTACTTCATTCCCATCTTCCTGCTCGGCGCGCTGCCCTGGACGACACTCGCACTCCAGTCGCTGGCGCAGGCCTGGTCACGACGGCCGGCAACCACTTTCCAGCCGCGTCGCTTCCTGCTGCTCTGGTGCGCGGTGGTATTCGGCTTCTTCAGCGTCTCCAGTTCCAAGCTGCCCTCCTACATCCTGCCCCTGTTTCCGGCGCTGGCCCTGCTGCTGGCCGATATGCTGAACCGGATCAGCCGCCAGGCGCTGCTGGCGCATTTGGCAGCGATCGCTGCCGTGGCGCTCGCCGCACTGGTACTCGCCCCTGGCGTCGCCGAACGCGCCGACGAGATCACGCCGCTCGAAATGGTCGGCGCCTATGCCGACTGGTTGACCATGGCGGCGGCGATCTGGCTGGCCGGCACGCTGGTCGCCATCGTGCTGACCTGGCGTAACCGCAAGACCGCCGCGATGCTTACGCTCGCCGTCGCCTCGCTGTTCGCCTGGCTCGGCGTGCTGCTCGGCCACGAGAATCTGAACCCGTCGAGTTCGGCCTATCAAGTCGCCATGAAGGTGAAGCCGCTGCTGGAGCCCGGAGTGCCCTTCTACAGCGTCCGCATGTACGACCAGACCCTGCCCTTCTACCTCCGGCGCACCGTCACGCTGGTCGAACATCAGGACGAGATGGCCTTCGGCCTCACGCAGGAACCGGGGAAATGGGTACCATCGGTAGATGAATTCAAGCGCCGCTGGAATGCCGATGCGGATGCCTTCGCCATCATGGAACCGGACCAATACGACGCCCTGCGCCGCGAGGGCTGGCCGATGATCGAAGTTGCCCGCGACACCCGCCGCGTGATCGTCAGAAAGACACCGTAATGACCGCCGTCAGCTTTGCCCTCGTTCTCACCGGCGTGCTGCTCAACGCCGCCGCCCAGTTGCTGCTCAAGGCGGGCACCAACGCCGTCGGCCATTTCGAGTTCCATCTCGGCAACGTGCTGCCAGTCGGCCTCAAGCTCGCCTTCGAGCCGCATATCCTCGGCGGCCTCGCCTGCTATGTCGTCAGCGTTGTAGTCTGGATCATGGCGCTGTCGCGCGTGCCGGTCTCCATCGCCTATCCGATGCTCTCCATCGGCTACATCGTCAATGCGATCGCCGCCTTCTACCTGTTCAACGAGCCGCTGGCCGGGCAGAAACTGCTCGGCATCGGTTTCATCGTCATCGGCGTCTGGCTGGTGGCCCGCTCATGAGCCAGCCATTCCTGCCCTTCACTCGCCCGAGCATCGACGAGGAAACCATCGCTTCCGTCGCCGACGTGCTGCGCTCCGGCTGGATCACCAGCGGACCGAAGGTGCAGGCCTTCGAAGCGGCACTCTCTGAATACTGCGGCGGCCGGACGGTACGCGCCTTCAACTCCGGCACGGCGACGCTGGAGGTCGCGCTGCGCCTGGCGAAAGTCAGCCGTGGCGACACGCCGATCACTACGCCGCTGACCTGGGTCGCCACGGCCAACGTTATTCTCGAAGTTGGCGCGACACCCGTGTTTGTCGACGTCGATCCGCACACCCGCAACATCGATCTCGACAAACTGGACGCGACGATCACCTCGACCACCAAAGCCATCATTCCGGTCGACCTCGCCGGCCTGCCAGTCGACCGCCAGCGCCTCTACGAGATTGCGAACCAGCACGGCGTACGCGTGATCGAGGACGCCGCCCAGTCGCTCGGGGCCTCCTGGCATGGCAAGCCGATCGGCGCGACGGGCGACTTCGTCTCCTTCAGCTTCCACGCCAACAAGAACCTCACCACCGGCGAGGGCGGCGCGCTGGTGCTGCCCGCCGACGTCGATCCCGCGCTCTGCGAACGCCTGCGCCTGCAAGGCGTACGCCGCTTTCCCGACGGCGGCATGGACGTCGACGTGCTCGGTGGCAAGTTCAACCTGACCGACGTCGCCGCCGCCATCGGCCTCGGCCAGATGAAGCGCCTCGCCGAATTCACCGAACGACGTCGCCATCTCGCCCGCCTGTACTTCGAGCGCATTGATTCTCGCCTCGGCCTCGAATTGCCGCCCACCGATTTCGAGCATTCCAACTGGCACATGTTCCAGCCACTACTGCCCAAAGGAACCGATCGCGGCGCCTTCGTCGCCGCCATGAAGGAGCGCGGCATCGGCGTCGGCGTCCATTACCCGGCACTGCACCTCTTCAGCCTCTACCGCCAGTTCGGCTTCAAGGAAGGCGACTTCCCGGTCGCCGAGGACATTGGCCGCCGCATCGTCACCCTGCCGCTATTCCCGGCCATGGCGAATGCCGACGTGGACCGTGTATGCTCAGCAGTTGCGGAAGTACTCAAGAAATCATGAACGCACCCGAAGTCTCCGTCATCATCCCGGTCTACAACGAGGAGGCCGGCCTTCAGGCCCTGTACGATCGCCTTTATCCGGCGCTCGACGCGCTCGGCACTAGCTACGAGGTCGTCTTCATCAACGACGGCAGCCGCGACCGTTCCGCCGCCGTGCTGCGTGCGCAGTGGGAAAAACGGCCGGACGTGACGCGCGTGATCCTGCTGGCGGCGAACGCCGGCCAGCACATGGCGATCATGGCCGGCTTCGAAAAATGCCGCGGCCGGATCGTCGTCACGCTCGATGCCGACCTGCAGAACCCGCCCGAGGAGATCGGCAAGCTGGTCGCCAGGATGCGCGAGGGCTACGACTGCGTCGGCTCGATCCGCAAGGACAGGCACGACAGCGCATTCCGCCGTTACGCTTCGAAAGCGATGAACCGGCTGCGCGAGCGTATCACCCACGTCAAGATGACCGACCAGGGCTGCATGCTGCGCGCCTACTCGCGCTCGGTCATCGATGCCATCAACAGCTGCGAGGAGGTCAATACCTTCATCCCTGCACTGGCCTACACCCTGGCGCAGAACCCGACCGAAATCGAGGTCGCCCACGAGGAACGCCATGCCGGCGAATCGAAGTACTCGATCTACAGCCTGATCCGGCTCAATTTCGACCTGATGACCAACTTCTCGATCGTGCCGCTGCAGGCGTTTTCCATGACCGGCATCATCATCGCGCTGCTCTCAGCGTTTTTCGTCATCTTCCTGGTCGCCCGCCGCCTGATTCTCGGCCCGGAAGCCGAGGGCGTGTTCACCCTGTTCGGTGTCGCCTTCTTCCTGATCGGCGTGACGCTGTTCGGCGTCGGCATGCTCGGCGAGTACGTCGGCCGCATCTACCAGCAGGTACGTCACCGGCCGCGCTACATCGTCGGTGCCATCATCGAGACGAAGGAATGACTTCGGCGGTCGTCTTCGCCTACCACAATGTGGGCGTGCGCTGCCTGAAAGTGCTGCTGGCGCAGGGCATCTATGTCGCGCTGGTGGTCACCCACGAGGACAACCCGAACGAGAACATCTGGTTCGACAGCGTTGCGCGCACCGCCGCCGAATACGGCATTCCGGTCGTGTCGCCCGGCGATCCAAACACGCCGGAATTCATCGCACGCCTACAGGCGATCCACCCCGATTTCCTGTTCTCGTTCTACTACCGGCAGATGTTGAAAGCGGAGATCCTTGCGACCGCCGCGCAAGGAGCCTACAACATGCACGGTTCGCTGCTGCCAAAATATCGCGGCCGGGTGCCGATCAACTGGGCGGTGCTGCACGGCGAAACCGAGACCGGCGCAACGCTGCACGAAATGGTCGAAAAGCCCGATGCCGGGCGTATCGTCGCCCGGCAGGCGGTACCCATCCTGCCCGACGACACGGCCGGCGAAGTATTCGACAAGGTCGTGGTGGCCGCGGAGATGTGCCTCGTCGGCGTGTTGCCATCACTGACTTTAGGCACGGCCCCGCACGTAGCCATGGATCTCAAGGCGGGCAGCTACTTCGGCGGCCGCAAGGCGGAAGACGGCCGCATCGACTGGACGAAATCCGCGCAAGAAATCCACAACCTCGTGCGCGCCGTGGCACCACCCTATCCGGGCGCGTTCTGCGACACGCCTGCCGGCCATCTGCGCGTCTTGCGTACAATACGGGCCGACGATGCGCCTGCCGGCAGTGGCCTGTTCGCGGCGGGCGACAGCATTTACGCACGTTGCAGCGACGGCAAGTGCCTGCGCGTGCTGGCGGCGGAAATGAACGGCCGCCCGCTATTGACGAGCGAACTCAAAAGACAATCCATTCCTCTCGGCTGAACCAACATGAAAAAAATCCTCATCCTCGGCGTCAATGGCTTCATCGGCCACCACCTGTCCCAGCGCATTCTCGACACCACCGACTGGGAGGTGTATGGCATGGACATGAATTCCGAGCGCGTTGCCGACCTGATGGTCAACCCTCGCTTCCATTTCTTCGAAGGCGACATCCTGGTCAACAAGGAGTGGATCGAATACCACGTCAAGAAGTGCGACGTGATCCTGCCGCTGGTCGCCATCGCCACGCCGGCCACCTACGTCAAGGAGCCGCTGCGCGTCTTCGAGCTCGACTTCGAAGCAAACCTGCCGATCATCCGCCAGGCAGTGAAGTACAAGAAGCGCGTGATTTTCCCGTCCACCTCGGAGGTCTATGGCATGTGCCGCGACCCCGAGTTCGATCCGGAAAACTCCGAGCTGATCCTCGGCCCGATCAACAAGCCGCGCTGGATCTACAGCTGCGCCAAGCAGATGATGGACCGAGTGATCCACGCCTACGGCCAGCAGGAAGGCCTGCAATACACCCTGTTCCGGCCCTTCAACTGGATCGGGCCCGGCCTCGATTCGATCCACACGCCCAAGGAAGGCAGCTCGCGCGTGATCACCCAGTTCCTCGGCCACATCGTGCGCGGCGAGCCGATCAAGCTGGTCGACGGCGGCACCCAGAAACGCTCCTTCACCTACGTCAGCGACGGCATTGACGCGTTGATGAAGATCATCGAGAACAAGGATGGCATCGCCAACGGCAAGATCTACAACATCGGCAACCCGAAGAACAACTACTCGATCCGCGACCTCGCCGCGCTGATGCTCGACCTGGCGAAGCAGTATCCGGAATACGCCGAAAGCGTCGCCAAGGTGCAGGTGCTTGAAACCACCTCGGGCGAGTACTACGGCAAGGGCTACCAGGACACGCAGCACCGCGTACCGAAGATCGAGAACACCATGGCCGATCTTGGCTGGAAACCAAAGGTGACATTTGAGGATGCGCTACGCGGCATCTTTGAGGCTTATCGCGGCGACGTCGCCGAAGCGCGCAAGCTGATGGACTGATGGCGAAACTCGCACTCAAGATCGACGTCGACACCTACCGCGGCACGTTGATCGGCGTGCCGCGTCTGGTTGAGTTGCTGCGCCGCCACCAGGCCGGCGCTACGTTCCTGTTTTCGCTCGGCCCCGACCACACCGGTCGCGCTATCAAGCGCGTGTTCCGGCCCGGCTTCTTCGGCAAGGTATCGCGCACCTCCGTCGTCAGCCACTACGGCATCAGGACGCTGATGTACGGCACGCTGCTGCCCGGCCCCGACATCGGCCGTCAATGCAAGGACATCCTGCTCGGCACCCGTGATGCCGGCTTCGAGGTCGGCATTCACTGCTGGGACCACGTCCGCTGGCAGGATGGCATCGAACATGCCGATGCCGCCTGGACCGCGAACGAAGTGAATCGCGCCGTCGAGCGCTTCACGGACATTTTCGGCGAAGCGCCGCACTGCCACGGCGCCGCCGGCTGGCAGATGAACGCCCATGCCCTGCGTCTGACACAGCGGACGGGACTTGCCTACGCCTCCGACTGCCGCGGCACCCATCCCTTCGTGCCGATCTGGAACGCGGAAATCGTTCTCTGCCCGCAATTGCCGACGACCCTGCCGACGCTGGACGAAATGATCGGTATCGACGGCACCAGCGAAGAAAACGTCCACGAGCGCCTGCTCGCCATCACCGCCAACGTGCGTGACCACGTGTTCACGCTGCATGCCGAACTGGAAGGCATGAAACTTCTGCCGGTGCTTGAACGTCTGATCGAAGGGTGGCGGACACAAGGTTATGAGATCGTCGCCATGAACGACGTGGCCAGCCATCTCAACGTCGCTGCGCTGCCGCGCCACGAAATGGTGCGTGGCGAAGTGCCCGGACGCTCCGGCACGCTGATGCTGCAAGGCGAAGAGTTTCTCTCATCCTGGAAAGAGGCTGCATGAACGACCCCATTTCCGCCATCGGACTCAAGGTGCCTGATTTCTCGCTGCCAGCCACCGGCGGCGCGACTTTCACGCTATCGGCCCATGCCGGCCACCCGTTGGTGATCTACTTCTATCCGAAGGACAATACCCCCGGCTGTACCACCGAG
>DASRXN010000119.1:0-23111 GCA_035654135.1 Rhodocyclaceae bacterium
TATTGATTGATCGCGGCAACCGCGAACTGCCTATCGCCGCCCGCTGGTCTGCCCAGACAGTCAACCTGCCAGCCAGCCAGACGCTGGAACTGACGCGCCGCGACAGCGGCGAACTTGCCTTCAGGGTGACCGAGAAATGAAGGCCAGGAATCCACAACTCAACGCCAACGGCGAACTGATTCACCTGATCACGCTCGAAGGGCTGCCGCGGGAAATCCTCACCGGCATCCTCGACCGTGCCGCGCCCTTCACCGAGATTGCCGAGCGCGAAGTGAAGAAGGTACCGCTACTGCGCGGCAAGAGCGTGTTCAACCTGTTCTTCGAGAACTCGACGCGCACCCGCACCACCTTCGAGATCGCCGCCAAGCGGCTGTCGGCCGACGTCATCAACCTCAACATCAACACCTCCAGCACCGCCAAGGGCGAGACATTGCTCGACACGGTAGACAACCTCGCTGCCATGCAGGCGGACATGTTCGTCGTCCGCCATGCCTCCAGCGGCGCGCCCTACCTGATCGCCCAGCACCTCGAAGCTACGGGCGGCGAACATATTCATGTCGTAAATGCCGGCGACGGCCGTCACGCCCACCCGACGCAGGGCCTGCTGGACATGTATACCATCCGCCACTACAAGCACGATTTCACCCAGCTGACGGTGGCCATCGTCGGCGACCTGCTGCACTCGCGCGTCGCCCGTTCGCAGATTCATGCCTTGGCCACCCTGGGCGTGCCCGAGATCCGCATCGTCGGGCCCAGGACCCTGCTGCCGACTGGTGTCGAGCAGATGGCCGGCACCGGCCGGTTGCGGGTGTTCAACGACCTGCGCGAGGGTCTGAAGGGGGTCGACGTCGTGATGACGCTGCGCCTGCAGAACGAGCGCATGAACGGCGCCTTACTGCCCAGCACCCAAGAATACTTCAAGTCCTACGGCCTGACGCCCGAGAAGCTGGCACTGGCCAAGCCGGACGCCATTGTCATGCATCCGGGGCCGATGAATCGCGGCGTCGAGATCGATTCGGCGGTGGCCGACGGCCGCCAGGCAGTGATCCTGCCCCAGGTGACCTTCGGCATTGCAGTGCGCATGGCCGTCATGGCCATGCTGGCAGGAGCCTGATCATGCGCATACAGATCAAGAACGGCCGCGTCATCGACCCCGCCAATGGCATCGACCGGCAGGCCGATGTGTTCGTCGCCGATGGCCGCATAGTCAGCCTTGGTGGCACGCCGCCCGCCGGCTTCGAGGCCGAGGGCACCATCGACGCCACCAACTGCGTCGTCTGCCCGGGCCTGGTCGATCTCTCGGCGCGGCTGCGCGAACCGGGCTTCGAATACCGGGCGACGCTGGAATCGGAAATGGCGGCGGCCGCCGCCGGCGGCATCACCAGCCTGGCCTGTCCGCCGGATACCGACCCGCCGCTCGACGAACCCGGGCTGGTGGAAATGCTCAAGCACCGGGCCCGGCTGCCCGAATTCGCCAACGTCTATCCCGTCGGCGCGCTTACCGTGGGCCTCGCCGGCCAGCGGCTGACCGAGATGGCCGAACTGGCCGAGGCCGGCTGCGTCGGTTTCGGCCAGGCCAACACGGCCGTGCTCGACACCCAGGTGCTGATGCGGGCGATGCAATACGCCGCCACCTTCGGCTTCTCGGTCTGGCTCCAGCCGCAGGACCCGCATCTGGCCAAGGGCGGCGTCGCCCATGACGGCGAAGTCACCGCTCGCCTCGGCCTCACCGGCATTCCCGTGGTGGCCGAAACCATCGCCGTCGCCACCCATTTGTACCTCGCCCGCGAGACCGGCGCCCGCCTGCATTTGACCCGCATATCCTCGGCCGCCGGCCTGGAGATGGTGCGCGCCGCCCGCGCCGCAGGCATCGACGTCACCTGCGACGTTGCCGCCCACCATCTGCACCTCTCGGACGCGGACATCGGCTGGTTCGATTCCCACTGCCGACTCGATCCGCCTCTGCGCACCACCAGCGACCGCGACGCCCTGCGGGCCGGCCTGGCCGACGGCACCATCAACGCCTTGTGTTCCGACCACACGCCAGTGGACGACGACGCCAAGCAAACACCATTCGCCGAAGCCGAGCCCGGCGCCACCGGCCTCGAACTGCTGCTGCCTCTGACCCTGAAATGGGCCACGGAAATGAAGGTACCGCTGGCCAAGGCCCTGGCGCGCGTCACCAGCGACGCTGCCGGCATCATGGGCGTGCCAGCCGGCACCCTTTCGCCCGGCGCCGCTGCTGACATCTGCGTTTTCGACCCGGAGGCAAACTTCACCGTCAGTCGCGAGACACTGCGGAGTCAGGGCAAGAACACTCCGTTCCTCGACCGCAAGTTCAAGGGGCGGGTGCGCTGCACTCTCATTGAAGGGCACCTCGCCTACCACGACGAACTCGCCTGAGCCCAGGCGGCGAACCTGGCGCACACCGATGGGTGCGCGCAGTGCATAAACGTAACAATGTCATCGGCGTAGCCGCGCTAGGATTTGACGTTCCGACCTTACATCTCCAAGGAGGACGTCATGAATCAACAGGATATTTCCCGCTATCAGGATCTCTTGATCACCACCGCGACCGACTTGGGCCTCAAGATCCTGGCCGCGATCGCCTTCTGGGTCATCGGCCGCTGGTTGATCGGCCTGGCCGTCCGCCTGGTGCGCACGTCGCTCGAACGCCAGAAGATCGACCCGACGGTGCTGCGCTACCTCGGGTCGGTGATCACCGTCACGCTCAACATCCTGCTGGTGATCGGCATTCTCGGCTACTTCGGTATCCAGACGACCACCTTCGCCGCCCTGATCGCCGCCGCAGGCGTCGCCATCGGCTTGGCCTGGTCGGGCCTGCTGTCCAACTTCGCGGCCGGCGCCTTCCTCATCGTGCTGCGTCCGATCAAGGTGGGTGATTTCGTCACGGTAGGCGGCGTCACCGGCACCGTTACCGAGATGGGCCTGTTCACGACGACCATCAATACCCCAGACAACGTCCAGACGATCTTAGGCAACGGCAAGATATTCAGCGACACGATCCAGAACTTCACGGTCAATCCGTTCCGCCGCGTCGACCTCAAGTGCCAGCTGGCGGGCAGTGCCAACCACCAGGCCGCCATGCAACTGCTGCGCGACAAGGTTGCGGCAATTCCCAACGTGCTGGCCGAGCCGAAAGTCGACGTCGAGATTCTTGACTTCAACCTCGTCGGTCCCGTGCTGGCGGTACGGCCCTACTGCCACAACGACCACTACTGGCAGGTCTATTTCGATACCAACAAGGTGATACGCGAGACTTTGACTGATGCTGGATTCCCGGCACCGATGCCGACGCAGAACGTGATCGTCACGCAGGCCGCGTAAGCCGGCCGGAAGGCCTCAGGCGACGTCGAAAAAACCGCGCGTCTCGAACACCGAGGTCGCCAGGCGGCGTCCGCCGAGGCTCAAGTGGCGCTTGAGGACGAAGTCGAACAGCAGCAGGTTGTGACGACGGATTGCGGTCAGCGGCATCACAGTCGCCGCGTCGAGCAGACCGTCCTCTACCAGTTGCCGCGGCGAATAGAGCGGCATCAGGCCCGGCAGCGGATAGTCGCTGCCGTTGAGCAGACGCCCCGCCCAGTCGCCGCCGTCAGCGGCCCGTTCCAGCACGCGGCGCAGCGGCAGACCCGCCCGCGCGCTCTGGGGCAGCGCCGATATGTCGCCGAACAGGCGACCCTGATGGGCAGGCTCATCCATCAGCCGCTCGAAAAGACTGAAGCTGTCCACCGGCGCCCCTTGCGGTCCCCGATCCAGATCGCGACTGACGCCCATCGACGCGCAATGCGCCACCACCACCCGCACACCGTGCTCCAGCGCCCGCCGCAGGCGCAGGGGATTGCCCAGCTCATCGTCACCCGGGGCGGCACGCTCGCCACCGGCATGGGTGATCAGCGGCAGATTCAGGTTGACCAGGGCCTGATAGGCGGCATCACAACGGGATGAAGCCGGGTCGATGCCCTGGGCCGACGGAATCCATTTCACGGCACGCGCGCCCCGCGCCTTGATCCTTTGCAATTCCACCACCGCGTCCGGCCGATAAGGGTGCACCGACGCGGCCCATTCGAAGCGCTGCGGAATGGCCTCGACCACCGCCTGGCAATAGTCGTTGCTCGCCCAGGCATGGGTGTGGTCCGGGTCGTCATGGCCGTCGTCATCGTAGGCCCGGTCGAGCGCCAGCAGCAGCAGCTTGCAGCCCGCCGGCAGGGCGTCCGTCAACGTCCGCAAGCGGTCAACATAAGCAGCATCGACAGGATCATGCTCACAGCAGGCGGCGTTGAGGAAGAAGCGGCGTTGCACAGCGGTCAGGAGCCGGCGCCAGCCAGCACCATCACCGTTGAAGCCGGCGCCCGGCGGCTGGCCGCCGTCGCCGATGCCGAGCAGATGCACATGTGCATCCCACACCCGGCGAGGATCGAGTCCGGCCCAGGCATCGCGCACCAGCGGGTGCTGCGCCAGTTCCGGCGGCAGCACGCCCAAGCAGGGATTGAAGATGCCCTGCTCGGGCCAGGCGCGCCACGTCGCCAGGCCGACCAAGCCGGCTCCGGCGGCGACAAGCCAACGGCGACGTGTCACTGTCATGGCGCTATGATGGCAGAAAATGCGCCCCGCTCCCTCGGGCGCGCCTGGAGGAGGCACCCCCTTTGAGCGAGACGGTCACGCTGCCCCTGTGGCTTTTCGTGTCCATGGCAGTCCTGTCTGCGTGGGCGCTGCTGGTGTTGCTGCTGGTGCCAGGCGTCCGCTGGCTCCTGCGCCGGCGCATCAACACCGTGCTGCGCCAGATCGGCCAACGCCTGCAGGTGGAGTTGCCCAGCTTCAAACTGACGCGGCGCCAAGTGCTGATCGACCGCCTGTTCCACGATGCCAAGGTTCAGGCGGTGGCCGCGCAGTCCGCCAGGGACAGCCACGAATCCCTGGGCGAGATCTGGCGTCGCGTGGACCGCTATGCGCGCGAGATCGTCCCCGCCTTCAATGCCTACCTGTATTTCCGCCTCGGCTACGCCCTGGCCCGGGCCGTGGCCCGCGCGCTGTATCGCGTGCGCATCGGCTACATCGACGAAGCGGCCCTGGGCCGCGTCGATCCCAAGTCCACCATCGTCTTCGTCATCAATCACCGCAGCAACATGGACTACGTACTGGTGGCCTTCCTGGCCGCCGAGCGCACCGCCCTATCCTATGCCGTCGGCGAATGGGCACGAGTCTGGCCCCTGCAGCAACTGGTCCGCGCCATGGGCGCCTATTTCGTGCGCCGCAATTCCGGCGATGCCCTGTATCGCACGGTGCTCGCGCGCTACGTACACATGGCTTCGGAAGCGGGCGTCACGCAGGCCGTTTTTCCCGAAGGCAGCCTGACGGTCGATGGCCGGCTGCGCGCACCGCGCTTCGGTCTGCTCGACTACATGATGAAGGGCTTCGACGAGCAAGCGGAACGGGATCTCGTCTTCATACCGGTCGGACTCAATTACGACCGGGTGCTCGAAGACCGCAGCCAGTTGCTGAAGCTAGCGGCCGGCAAGCCACGTCGGGGCCGCGCCCGCGGCCTGGCCGTGGCCACGACCTTCCTGCTCGAACATCTATGGCTGATGCTCACCGGCCGCTGGCATCGCTTCGGCTACGCCTGCGTCAACTTCGGCACGCCATTTTCCCTGCGTGCCCATGTGCGGAAGCGGGGCCTGCACTTGCCTGCTCTCGACGACGAGACGCGCCACGCCGAGGTGGCGGTGGTGGCAAAGATGCTGATGACGGAAATCGGCCGGGTGATCCCGGTGCTCCCCGTTTCCCTGGTGGCCAGCATTCTGGTGGCTGACGGGCAACGCCGCTGGTCGGAACTGGAACTCAAGGCCGCGGCCCACGCACGCATGGCGGCACTCGAAGCCGGCGGCGCCCACCTGTACATTCCACGCCAGGATCAGGACTACGCCTTCGGCGTCGGCCTGCGCATGCTCACTCTGCGCCACTTGGTCGCCGAGGAGGATGGTCTGTTCCAGCCAGTGCCGGAGGAACTGGACGCCCTCGCCTACTATGCCAACGCCATCGCGCACCTGGCGGCGGGCTAGCGCAAATTACGCGTGGTTGAGTCTTTCCACCACCATCGCGGCAGCGATGCCAACCACCCGCACGCGCTTGCTGCGGGAAGTGGTGCCGCTTTCCAGCACCACCCGCGATTTCGGAATATCGAGCCGCTCGGCCAGGAAGGCGATCAGGCAGTCGTTGGCTTTGCCGTCGACCGGCGGTGCGCCAAGCCTGACTTTCAGTGCCTCGCCATGCTGGCCGGCCACTTCGGTTTTCTTCGCACCCGGCTGGATATGCAGTGTCAACAGGACGTCTTCACCCGCACTGCGCAACCAGCAAACACTCACGGTGCGAAGAGGGGCAGCAAGGCTGCCCGGCCGAAGCCCAGCGCGACCAGCAGCGCCTGCAATAGCAGCAGCACCACCAGCGGCGACAGATCGACGCCGCCAATCGGTGGAATCAGCCGCTGCACCGGCCGCAGCAAGGGCTGCGCGAGTTGGTTGAAGAGGGGCGCCAGGGGTGCGTAAGGATTGACCCAGGACAGCAGCGCGGCCATGATCACCGCCCCGATGGCCAGGTAGATGGACAGGCGCAGGGTTTCCACCAGACCCGCCAGTGCCGCCACGCCCAGGCCCGACGCGGTCGCGCCACCGTAAAGGCCGCTAATGCCGATGACAATGGCAACGTAGGTCGCCTGCAGCAGCCAGGCAAGCAGAAAACTGGCCAGGTCGAGGCCGAACAGCCCGGGCACCAACCTGCGCGCTGGCTTTACCGCCCAGTCGGTGGCGGCGATGACGAAACGCCCGAGCGGATTGCGGAAGGGCACCTGCGCCCACTGCATGGCAAAGCGGGCAAGAAACGCCAGCGCCAGCAGGTCGCACAGCGTGCCGACGATCAGGGTGAAGAGGGAGAGCAACACGATTCAGTCCTTTCCCATCAGCTCGCCGAGTTCCCGGCCGCGCGCAGCCGCGGCCTGCACGCCGCGTTCGATGGCCGCACGCAAGTGGTCGGCGTCGAAGGACTTCAGCGCCGCTTCGGTGGTGCCGCCCTTCGAGGTAACTCGCTCGCGCAACAAGGCCACCGGATCGGCGCTGCTCTCGGCCAGCCGCGCGGCGCCGAGAAAAGTTTCGACAGCCAGCAAGCGCGCCGTGTCGGCCGCGAACCCCAGATTTTCCGCGGCCGTGGTCAGCGCCTCCATGAAGTAGAAGACGTAGGCCGGGCCGGAGCCGGATACGGCCGTGATGGCATCCATCTGTGCTTCATCCGCGATCCAGACGGTGCGCCCGACCGCGCCGAGTATCCGCTCGACCGTAGCGCGGCCATCAGTGTCCACGCTGGCATCAGCGCAGAGTCCGGTCAGGCCGGCGCCGATCAGCGCCGGCGTGTTCGGCATGGTGCGCACCAGCTTCCGGTAGCCGCCCAACCAGCGGCTGATATCCGGCAACCGGAGACCGGCGGCGATGCTGATGATCAGTTGGCTACCCAATTTTCCCGCCAGGGGCGCGATCGCTTCTCGCATCTGCTGTGGCTTCACGGCCAGGACGAGCACCTCGCAGGCCAGCGCCGAAGCATCGACAGCAGGCGCGCAGCGGACGCCAAAGGCGGCCGTGAGGCGCTCGCGGGACGTCTCCGTCGGCTCCACCACCTGGATGCCGGCAGCCGAGAAACCCTTCTTCTTCATACCGCCGATGAGGGCCACGGCCATGTTGCCGCCGCCGATAAAGGTAACTTTCATGTTCTCGCTCTTTCCCCAAAGATTGCCGTGCCCACACGAACGATGGTTGCGCCTTCCATAATCGCCTCTTCAAGATCATGCGACATGCCCATGGAGAGGGTATCGAGAGCCATGCCGGCGCCATTGAGCCGGTCGCGCAATTGCCGCAATTGCGCGAAGCGGCGTCTTGCCACGACTGACTCCTGCGTCGGCTCCGGAATCGCCATCAGGCCGCGCAGCTTCAGGTTCGGCAATGCCGCCACCGCCTTGCACAGGGCTGGCGCCTCGTCGGCAGAGCAGCCGCTCTTGCTCGCTTCGCCGGAGATATTGACCTCGACACAGACCTGCAAAGGCGGCAATCGCGCCGGTCGTTGTGCCGACAGCCGTTCGGCCAGCTTCAGCCGGTCCACGCCATGCACCCAAGCGAAGGTCTCGGCCACGGGACGCGTCTTGTTGCTTTGCAGGGGACCGATGAAATGCCATTCGAGATCGAGGTCCGCCAGCGCCGCCACCTTGGCCACCGCTTCCTGCACGTAACTCTCGCCGAAGGCACGCTGGCCAGCCGAAGCTGCCTCGCGCACGGCCTCCGCCGGCCATGTCTTCGATACCGCCAGCAGCGACACCTCCCCGGGATCGCGCCCGGCCGCCGAACAGGCCGCCAGAACACGGCTTATTACGGCTTGCAAGTTGGCGGTGATTGATGTCATATATCGGCCTCAGTATACCCAAGCCAATCCACGGAATCGCTCTCTCATGGACATTACCGAACTGCTCGCCTTCGCCGTCAAGAACAAGGCCTCCGACCTGCACCTGTCGTCGGGCCTGCCGCCGATGATCCGTGTCCATGGCGATGTGCGTCGCATCAACCTGCCGCCCATGGAGCACAAGGACGTGCACGCCATGGTGTACGACATCATGAACGACAGCCAGCGCAAGCACTACGAGGAGAACCTGGAGTGCGACTTCTCCTTCGAGGTGCCCAACCTGGCGCGCTTCCGTGTCAACTCCTTCGTCCAGAACCGTGGCGCCGGCGCCGTCTTCCGCACCATTCCGACCAAGGTGCTGACGCTCGAGCAACTCGCAGCGCCGAAAATCTTCAAGGAGATTGCCAACCAGCCGCGTGGCATTGTCCTGGTTACGGGGCCGACGGGTTCGGGCAAGTCGACCACGCTGGCGGCGATGGTCGACGAGGTCAATGAGAACGAATACGCACACATCCTCACCGTCGAGGACCCGATCGAGTTCGTCCATGAATCGAAGAAGTGCCTGATCAACCAGCGCGAGGTCGGCCCGCACACGCTGTCGTTCTCCAACGCCCTGCGTTCGGCACTGCGCGAGGACCCGGATGTGATCCTGGTCGGTGAAATGCGCGACCTGGAAACCATTCGTCTGGCCATGACGGCTGCCGAAACTGGTCACCTGGTATTCGCCACCCTGCATACTTCGTCGGCCGCCAAGACCATCGACCGCATCGTGGACGTGTTCCCGGCCGCCGAGAAGGAAATGATCCGGGCCATGCTGTCGGAATCGCTGCGCGCCGTGATCTCGCAAACGCTGCTGAAGACCAAGGACGGTCAGGGCCGCATCGCCGCCCACGAGATCATGATCGGCACGCCGGCCATCCGCAATCTGATCCGCGAGAACAAGGTCGCCCAGATGTATTCGGCGATCCAGACCGGTCAGTCCTTCGGCATGCAGACCCTCGACCAGAACCTTCAGGATCTGGTGCGCCGGAATATCGTCGCCGCCGCGGAAGCCCGCAACAAGGCGGCCAACAAGGACATTTTCCAAGGATAGGATGATTCATGGAAAGAGATGAAGGCCTGAAATTCATGTACCAGCTTCTGACCATGATGGTTCAGAAGAAGGGTTCCGATCTGTTCATCACCGCGGGTTTCCCGCCGGCCATCAAGGTCGACGGCCGGGTAACGCCGGCCACCACCCAGGTGCTGACACCCCAGCACACCCTGGAACTGGCGCGCGCCATCATGAACGACAAGCAGGCCGCGGAATTCGAGGCCAAGAAGGAGTGCAACTTCGCCATCAACCCGTCGGGTATCGGTCGCTTCCGCTGCAACGCCTTCATCCAGCAGGGACGGACGGGCTTGGTGCTGCGCGCCATCAACACCAAAATTCCCTCCTTCGATGACTTCAAGCTGCCGCCGATACTCCAGGACATCGCCATGACCAAGCGGGGACTGGTGCTGTTCGTCGGCGGCACCGGCTGCGGCAAGTCGACCTCGCTGGCGGCGATGATCGGCTACCGCAACGAGCACAGCTACGGCCACATCATCACCATCGAGGATCCCATCGAGTTCGTGCATGAGCACAAGAACTGCATCGTTACCCAACGTGAAGTGGGCGTCGATACCGACGACTGGGCGACGGCGCTGAAGAACACCCTGCGCCAGGCACCGGACGTGATCCTGATCGGCGAGATCCGCGAGCGCGAGACCATGGAGCACGCCATCGCCTTCGCCGAAACCGGCCACCTGTGCATGGGCACGCTGCACGCCAACTCGACCAACCAGGCGCTCGACCGCATCATCAACTTCTTCCCCGAGGAAAAGCGCGCCCAGTTGCTGATGGACCTGTCACTCAATGTACGCGCCCTGATTTCCCAGCGCCTGATCCCCAAGCGCGATGGCAAGGGCCGCATCGCCGCGATGGAAATCATGCTCAACTCGCCGCTGATTTCCGACCTCATCTTCAAGGGCGAGGTCGGCGAGATCAAGGAAATCATGAAAAAGTCGCGCGAACTGGGCATGCAGACCTTCGACCAGTCGCTGTTCAATCTCTACGAGGCCGATGAGATCAGCTACGAGGATGCGCTCAGGAACGCCGACTCGATCAACGACCTGCGCCTGCAGATCAAGCTGCACGGCAAGGAAGCCTCGGACCGCGACCTCACCGCCGGCATCAAGCACCTCGACATCATCTAGCGATTGCTGCCGGCCACCATCCGGAAGCCGTAGAGCCGGCACTCGAGTGGCCCGTTGTAAAGCGGGATCTTGCGCATCGGCTTGAGGCCGATCAGTTTGGGCAGGCGCGTGTCGGCGGAGAGCAGCCAGCAGTCCCAGCCGGCGAAATTTCGCTTCAGGGCATGGCCAAGACGCGGATAGAACTCGGCCAGCTCGTCGGCCTCACCCAGGCGCTCGCCATAGGGTGGATTGGCAATCAGGATTCCGGTTGGCGCCGGTGCCGGGCGTTCGAGCAGATCGGCCCGGTCCACCGGCACCAGGTCGTCGATTCCGGCGTGGGCCAGGTTCTGCACTGCACGCGCCACCGCATCCTGCGACAGATCGGAGCCCCAGATCGGCAGCGTGCTTGCCGGCAATCGCCGGTCGGCCGCCTCGGCCTGCAACCGTCGCCATAGCGCGGCATCGAAGCCGCGCAGGCGTTCGAAGGCAAACTCGCCCGGCTCCCGGCTGAGGCCGGGGGCGTCGTCGAGGCTCATCTGGGCCGCTTCGAGCAGGAAGGTGCCGCTGCCGCACATCGGGTCCAGCAGCGGCACGCCGGGCTTCCAGCCGGCCAGACGCAGGATGCCGGCGGCAAGATTTTCCTTCAGCGGCGCCTCGACCTTGGCGATCTTGTGCCCGCGCTGCCAGAGCGGCTCGCCCGAGGTATCGAGGTAAAGCGTCGCCCTCTCGGCGGTGAGAAACAGGTGGATGCGTACATCCGGCGCCTTGGTGTTCACGCTCGGCCGGCGGCCGGTGGCATCGCGGAAGCGATCACACACGGCATCCTTGACCCGCAGGGTCGCAAACTCGAGACTTTTCAGCGGCGAGCGCTGCGCGGTGACGTAGATGCGGATGGTCCGGTCGACGTCGAACAGGCGCGGCCAGTCCTGTTCCAGTGCCAGGCGATAGATGTCGTCTTCCTTGCCATAGTCAGCCGTGGCGATACGCCGCAGCACGCGCGTGGCGATGCGCGACTCGAGGTTGAGCCAGTAGCAGCACGCCAGGTCGCCCGCGAATTCCACTCCGCCCGGCACCGGCTTGATATCGCGGCCGCCGGCAGCGGCGACATCCTCGACCAGCAGGTCCTCCAGCCCGCGCGGACAGGGCGAAAAGAAGTGCAGCAGGCTCAAAATGGCTTCACCACGACGAGAACGACGATCGCCAGCAACAGCAGCACCGGCATTTCGTTGAAGACGCGAAACCAGCGATGGCTGCGCGTGTTGGTGCCGGCAAGGAAGTCGCGATACAACTTGCCGCAATAGAAATGGTAGCCGAGCAGCGCCGTCACCAGCGCCAGCTTGGCGTGCAGCCAGGCGCCGGCGAAACCGAAGCCCAGCCACAGCCAGAGTCCGAAAGCCACGGCCAGCAGGCCGATCGGGGTAACGAACTTGTAAAGTTTTCGTGCCATCAGCAGCAGGCGCTCGCGCTCCAGCGTGCTGTCGGCCGGCACCATGGCCAGATTGACGAAAATGCGCGGCAGATAGAACAGGCCGGCGAACCAGCTGACGACGAAGAAGATATGGAAGGCCTTCACCCAGAGCATTTGTTTTCCTTCAGCGCGGCGGCGATGCCGGCATCGACGGTGGGATAACGCAGGCGCAGGCCGAGTTCACGCTTGAGCCGCGCGTTGTCGAGCCGGCGGGATTCGTTCATGAACGACAGTTGAGCCGGCGACACGACCGCCTGCGCTTCGCGTCGCGACAGGCGCGGCGGCCGCGGCAGGCCGAAGGTATCGGCCAGCTTGTCGAACCAGTCGCCCATGGCCAGATCGGAGTCGTCGCTGGCGTTGTAGATCCGGTTGGCCCGCCCCCGCGCAAGCGCGGCACTACAGGCGCGGCCGAGGTCCTCGGCATGGATGTGGTTGGTCCAGGAATCTTCGCCGGACGCGAATACTGGCGTGCCGCGACGCAGGCGCTCCAGCGGCAAACGGTCGGCGGCGTAAATCCCCGGCGCGCGCAGTATGGAGACCCGGCAATCCGAGGTGGCACCGAGTCGCCGCAACTGACTTTCAGCGGCAACCCGACGCCTGGCGCGGCCAGTTTGCGGCCTGGGTTTTCGGGTTTCGGTCACCCGGGCGCCACCGCAATCGCCATAGACTCCGCTGGTGCTGATGTAGACCAGTCGGCGTGGTAGACTTCCGCGACGCAATGCAGCGAGCAGGCGCCGCGTACGCGGGTCGGAGTCGCCCTGATCGGGCGGTGGGGCGCTGTGCAGCACGGCATGCGCCAGGCCGGCAAGACGGCGCAGGCTCGCCCACCGGTCAAGGTCGCCGATGATCTGGGTCACGCCGAGGGATGCGAGTCCCGCGTCATGTTCCCGCACCAGGGCATAGACGCGCCAGTGGCGGATCAACTCGGGCAGGGCACGACGGACCACGTCGCCACAACCAACTATAAGCAGTCTTTGCACCGGACGATTATCGCATGGCCTACACAGTCACCCTCAAGCCCAGCGGCCACACTTACCCGGCCCCGGCCGATACCACCCTCCTGCAGGCAGCGCTGGATGCGGGCCTGACCCTGCCCTACGGCTGCCGCGATGGCGCCTGCGGCGCCTGCAAGGCCAAGGTCGCCGAAGGACTGATCGACTACGGCAACGCCCAGGAGCACGCCCTGACGCCTGAGGACAGGGACAATGGCCTCGCCCTCACCTGCTGCGCAAAGCCGCTCTCGGATGTTGTCCTTGAGGTGCGCGAGGTCAGCAGCCAGAAAGACATTCCGGTCAGGACCATGCCCTGCCGCGTGCACGAACTGCGCAAGGTCGCCGACGACGTCATGGTGCTGCGTCTCAAGCTGCCAACCAACGAGCGGTTGCAGTTCCTCGCCGGCCAGTACGTCGAATTCCTGCTGCCCGAAGGCAAGCGCCGCGCGTTTTCCTTGGCCAATGCGCCGCACGAAGACGAGATTCTCGAACTGCACATTCGCATGATCCCGGGCGGCAACTTCACCGAGCAAGTGTTCTCGACCATGAAAGTGAAGGACATCCTGCGCTTCGAAGGTCCGCTGGGTACCTTCCACCTGCACGAGGAATCGACCAAGCCGATGGTCATGGTTGCCGGCGGCACCGGCTTCGCGCCTATCAAGGCGTTGATCGAGCACGCCATCCACAACCACATCGAGCGGCCGGTGGCCATCTACTGGGGCGCCAAGAACCGGGCCGAGCTCTACCTGCCCGAACTGCCGCAGCAATGGGCCGCAGCGCACCCGCACATCACCTACGTCCCCGTGCTGTCCGAACCTGCCACGAGCGATGCCTGGGCAGGGCGCACCGGCTTCGTGCACCAGGCCGTGCTCGAGGATTTCGCCGACCTCTCCAGGCATCAGGCCTACGTCTGTGGCGCCCCGGTGATGGTCGAGGCGGCGCAGCGCGACTTCATCGCCCGCGGCTTGCCGGCCGACGAGTTCTTCGCCGACATTTTTTCCTACGCTGCGAAAGCCGAAAAGAAGTAATGTCTGCCCTGATCCGCCACGAGCCGGTCCTCAACCGCCATCAGACGATCACCGCCTCGCGCCTGATCGTGCATGCCGAATCCGCGGCACTGGCAGCGCAAGCGCTTGATGACGTAATCGACGTCTGGCCCGGCGTGCGCAGTGTCTTCATCGGCCTCGCCGGCTGCCTGCCCGACCATCGGCTGCTCGAGTGGAACGCTCCCGAGAACATCCTGATCGAAATTCCTGCGCCAGGCCTGGCAGCATCGGCGACACGGCAATTGGCAAGCGAACTTGCTGCCGGCGGCGTGCCGCTTTGCCTGGATGGCTATGCGCCGGGCATGGAATTGCCCGCCGGGCTGCAATTCCGTTTCCTGCTGGCCGACGCTGCCGCCCAGCCGTTGATGTTTGCCGCGCCCGGCATCCCGATCGCCACCGGTCTGCCCGATTTGCCGGCGTTCCTGGACGCCACCTCGGGTGGCTACGATGGCGCCGCCGGCTGGTTCTTCCTGCACGGCCGCAAGCCCGCCGACAAGCTCAACCCGAGCCACGCCCAGATCGTCCGCGTCCTGAACCTGGTGCGCCGCAACGCTGAAGTAAAAGATATCGAGATCGCCCTCAAGCAGGACGTCACGCTCTCCTACAAACTACTGCGCTACATCAACTCGGCCGGATTTGGGCTTTCCTGCGAAATCGAATCCTTCCGCCACGCCGTGGCCATCCTCGGCTTCGACAAGCTCAACAAGTGGCTGTCGCTGTTGCTCGTCACCGCCAGCAAGGATCCGGCGGCGCCGGCCTTGATGCGGACCTCGGTGGCGCGCGGCCGCTTGATGGAGATTCTCGGCAAGGATTACTTCGACAGGTCGGCGCTCGACAACCTGTTTATCACCGGCGCCTTCTCGCTACTCGGCGTGCTGCTCGGCACGCGCACTGAAACCATTCTGCAGGAAATGCATCTGCCCGAGCCGGTCGTTGATGCCCTGCTGAACGGGCAAGGCGCCTACGTGGCCCTGCTCGACCTGGCGCTCGCCTGCGAGGAGGGCAGTTCGGCGGAGCTGGCGCAGAAGGCTGCGCTGCTCGGGATTTCCATACCCAAGCTTAACCACGCGCAGATCGAGGCGCTGGCCTTCGCCGATTCCCTGCAGTTCGACTGAGGGCTATTCGCCCAGATAAGCGGCGCGCACGCGCGAATCGGCGGCAAGTGCCGAAGCAGTGTCGGCCAGGGTGATGCAACCGCTCTCCATCACGTAGCCGCGTTGACATACTTCGAGGGCCAATCTGGCATTCTGTTCGACCAGCAGAATGGTGACGCCCTGGGCGGCGACGGCACGGATCACCTCGAAAACCTTCTGCACCATCAACGGCGCCAGACCCATGGAAGGCTCGTCGAGCAGCAGCAACTTGGGCCGACCCATCAGCGCGCGGCCGATGGCCAGCATCTGCTGCTCGCCGCCCGAAAGCGTGCCGGCGAGTTGCTGCCGTCGCTCCTTGAGGCGCGGCAGCAGTTGATGAATACGGTCCAGATCGGCGTCGATCTCGCCATCGTGGCGATGATAGGCGCCCATGGCCAGGTTCTCGGCCACAGTCAGTCGTGAGAACACGCCGCGCCCCTCGGGCACCAGGGCCAGACCGCGGCCGATCAGGGCATGCGGCGGCAGCCGGTCCAGCCGCTCGCCGCGGTAGTGCATTGCCCCCTTGGCGGGCAGCAATCGGGCCAGCGCCTTGAGTGTCGTGGTCTTGCCGGCACCATTGGCACCGATCAGGCAGACCACTTCGCCCGCCTCGATGGCAAAAGTGATGCCCTTCACCGCCGCGATGCCGCCGTAGCGCACTTCAAGATTCAGCACGTCGAGCAGGCTATGCGCCAAGGTAGGCCTCGATCACTTTCGAATCATTGCGCACGTTCGCCGGCACGTCCTCGGCGATCTTCTCACCGTAATCGAGCACCGCGACGCGGTCGCACAGACCCATCACCAGTTTGACGTCGTGCTCGATCAGCAGCACGGTCAGGCCGTCGGCACGCAGACCCTCGATCAGGCCCTTCAGGGCCGCCGTTTCCGTGGCGTTCATGCCGGCGGCCGGTTCGTCCAGCGCCAGCAGTTTCGGTTCGGTTGCCAGCGCGCGGGCGATTTCCAGCCGACGCTGGTCGCCATAGGACAGATGTCGGGCGATGGCGCCGGCGCGGTCGCCGATACCGACGTAATGCAGCAACTCCTCGGCCCGACGGAGAATGGCCGCCTCTTCGGTACGCGTGGCGGGATCGCGCAAGACGGCGCCGATAACGCCGGCACCCGTGCGCAGGTGGCGCCCGACCATGACGTTCTCCAATGCCGTCATGTTGGCGAACAGGCGGATGTTCTGGAAAGTGCGGGCGATGCCCGCCTTCGCCACCTCGTGCGGAGTGCCCAGCTTCAGAGGGTGTCCGACAAACGTCACCTCGCCGGCATCGCGCGGATATAAACCCGTCAGGACATTGAAGAAGGTCGTCTTGCCAGCGCCATTGGGGCCGATGAGGCCGTAGATCTCGCCCTCAAGGATCGTCAGCGAAACATCCTTCAGCGCCTGCACGCCGCCGAAATACTTGCTGACACCACGCGCATCCAGCAGCACGGCGCTCATTCGGACAACTCCCGACGATGGCGCGGCTCGGGCCAGAGGCCGGCCGGCCGGTAGAGCATGACGGCGATCAGCGCCAAGCCGAACAGCAGCATGCGCAATGCCTCCGGATCCAGCAGCACCTTGCCGAACAACGCCTGCTGCACGGGCCCGGCGCCATGCCGGAAGGCCTCCGGCAGAATGGTCAGCAAGAGACCGCCAAGAATGACGCCCGGAATGTGGCCCATGCCACCGAGAACCACCATGCACAGCACCATAACCGATTCGAGCAGACCGAAGCTTTCCGGGGAAACGAATTCCTGGAAGCTGGCGAACAATCCGCCGGCGATGCCGCCGAAGCTCGCGCCCATGGCGAAGGCCAGCAGCTTGACGTTGCGGGTGTCTATGCCGCAGGCCTTGGCGGCGATTTCGTCCTCGCGAATGGCGACCCAGGCGCGGCCGATGCGCGAGTCTTGCAACCGGATGCCGATGAAGACCACCACCAGCGCCAGCGCCACGAACAGGTAGTAATAGAGCATGACCCCAGTGAACGTGATGCCGCCAATCTCGACCGACCGCGACAGCGGATGGCCGAGCAAGGTCACCGGATCGATACGGGCGATGCCCTTGGGGCCGTTGGTGATGTTGACCGGCGCGTTGAGGTTGTTGAGGAAGATGCGGATGATCTCGCCGAAGCCGAGCGTGACGATGGCAAGGTAGTCGCCGCGCAGGCGCAGCGTCGGCGCGCCCAGCAGCACGCCGAACAGCCCGGCCACCGCGGCACCGAGAGGCAGGATCGCCCAGGCCGGCCAGTGCAGGCCGAAGTGCGGCGAGGCGAGCAGCGCATAGAGGTAGGCGCCGACGGCGTAGAAGGCGATGTAGCCGAGATCGAGCAGTCCGGCAAAGCCGACGACGATGTTGAGGCCGAGCGCCAGCATGATGTAGAGCGCGGCAAAATCGAGCACGCGCACCCAGGCATTGCCAAGACCCGCGCCGACGACGATGGGCGCAATCGCCAGCGCCACGCCGATCAGCGTCATGCCGGGCCACGCCTTGCTAGGCACGCTCGGCAAGTTTTTCTCCCATCAGCCCCGAGGGCCGAAAGATCAGCACCACGATCAGCACGAAGAAGGCGAACACGTCCTGGTAGTTGGAACCCAGCACGCCGCCGGTGAGGTCGCCGATGTAGCCGGCACCGAGCGCTTCGATGACTCCGAGCAGGACGCCGCCGACCATGGCGCCGGCGAGATTGCCGATACCGCCGAGCACCGCCGCCGTGAAGGCCTTGAGGCCGAGAATGAAACCCATATGGTAGTGGGCGATGCCATAGTTCGCCGAGACCAGCACACCGGCGAGCGCCGCCAGAGCCGAACCAATGACGAAAGTGAGAGAGATGATGCGATTGGCATCGACACCCATCAGGCTGGCGATGGCCGGGTTCTCGGCGGTGGCACGCATGGCGCGGCCGAGTCGAGTCCGGTTCACCAGCAGCATCAGGCCGGCCATGGTCAGCGCAGCTACCGCGATAATGATTACTTGCACGTCGGTAATCAAAGCACCCAGGACTTCATGGCTGCCCGCCGGCAACAGCGTCGGCACGGAATGGTAGTTGCGGCCCCAGATCAGCATCGCCAGTTGTTGCAGGACGATGGAAACACCGATGGCGGTAATCAGTGGCGCCAGGCGCGGCGCGTTGCGCAAGGGGCGGTAGGCGACACGCTCGATGGTGAAGCCGAGCACCATGCAGACCAACGCCGCGAAGACAAGGCCAATCAGGACGACTACCGGGCCGGGCAGGCCGCTGTCGGCCAGCAGGCGGATGAAAGTCAGCGATGACAGGGCGCCGATCATCACCACTTCGCCGTGGGCGAAATTGATCAGGCCGAGGATGCCATAAACCATGGTGTAGCCCAGCGCCACCAGCGCGTAGATGCTGCCCAGGGTCAGGCCGTTGACGAGCTGCTGAAGAAAGATATCCACGGCGGCGATGATAAGAGAAACGGCACCCGAAGGTGCCGTTTCGTTGGCTGTTGGCGTCTGCCTACTTCGCTGGCGCGGTGGCCGCGCCAACGGTCTCCAGCGCTTCCCACTTGCCGCCCCTGGCGACGTAGAGGCTGACGGCGCCGTCCTTGAGGTCGCCCTTGTCGTCGAAGTTGATGCGGGTGGTGACACCCTGGTAGTCGGTCTTGGGCAGCTCGGCGAGGATCTTGGCCGAATCGCCCGACTGGGCGCGCTTGATCGCCTCGACCACGACCATCACGGCATCGTAAGCATACGGAGCATACAACTGGATGTCGCCGTACTTGGCCTTGAAGCGCTCGATGAACTGCGGTCCGCCCGGCATCTTCTCGTACGGGATGCCCGGCAGCGAGCAGTAATGGCCCTCGGCAGCCGCGCCGGCGTTCTTGACGAACTCGGTGGTGCAACCGCCGTCGCCCATCAACAGTTTCGACTTGATGCCGAGCTGCTTCATCTGCATGGCCATCGGCGCCGCCTGCGGGTCCATGCCGCCGTAGAAAATCAGGTCAGGCTGCTTACCCTTGATTTTGGTGAGAATGGCCTTGAAGTCCACTGCCTTGTCATCGGTGTGCTCCTCCGCCAGGACCTTGACGCCGGCCGCCACGGCCGACTTCTTGAACTCGCTGGCCAAGCCCTCGCCATAGGCCGTCTTGTCGTCGACGATGGCCACGGTCTTCGCCTTCAACTGGTTGCCGGCGTAGGCACCGAGCACCTTGCCCTGCTGCTCGTCGTTGGCCATGACTCGGAAGGCAGTCTTGAAACCCTGATTGGTATAGGTCGGGTTGGTGGCCGACGGCGACACCTGCGGGATGCCGTTGTCGGCATAGATCTTCGACGCCGGAATCGTGGTGCCCGAATTCAGGTGGCCGATGACGGCATTGACCTTGGCATCGGCGAATTTCTGGGCCACCAGGATGCCCTGCTTGGGGTCGGCCTGGTCGTCTTCGCCCATGAGTTCGAGCTTCAGCTCGCGGCTGCCGATCTTGATTCCAGCGGAATTGACATCGTCGACGGCGAGACGGGCGCCGTTCTCGTTGTCCTTGCCGATGTGTGCCTGCGGGCCGGTCAGCGGCGCCGAGTGGCCCAGCTTGACTACCAGCGGCGCGGCGGCCTGGAGCGCGGCCGCAGATTTCTGGGCTTCTTCCTTCTTGCCGCAACCGACGACGAACAAGGCTGCCGCAACGGCGACCGTCAGAGTCTTCACAGGTAGATCCATGGCTGTCTCCGGAGTTGGGAAAAAGTGCGGGCGATTCTGCTTGTCCAGCCCTGCCTTGTCAATCAAGGTCGCGAACAACAAAAAACCCGCCGCAGCGGGTTTCTTGTTGGTGTCGCAAGGACTTACTTGGCGCCGGCGAGAACCCACTTGACGAGAGTCTTGATGTCCTCATCCTTGACGTTGGCGTTCGGCGGCATGGGCACATTGCCCCAGACGCCGACGCCGCCCTTCTTGACCTTCTCGACCAGCTTGGCTTCGGCGCTCTTGTCGCCGGCATACTTCTTGGCAACGTCCTGGTAGGCCGGGCCGACCAGCTTCTTGTCGGCGGTGTGGCAGGCCAGGCAGTTGCTCTTCTTGGCCAGGTCGGCGTTGGCCATGGCATTGGTGGCGACCAAGGCGGTCGCGGCGAACAGGGTGGCGGCAATCAGTTTCATTGAGGGGTCCTCGGTAAAGTTGTTAGTGATAAAGCAAATTCAATTCGTCAGTTTAACGGAAATCACTGTGCTTGCAAAACTCAGCCCGGCACGGGACAAGTAACGTCGGTGCAGGCAAAAACGTTGACGGTACCTGTTTCCGAGGGTGACAAGGCCTCCTCGAGCGCCATCAACAATGACGATACGCCGCCGGCCTGACGCAGCATTTGTGGTTGGAAAAGCAGCAGCGTCCGTTCACCGGCTTCGACGTATCGAGGCTCGCCAAGTAGTTTGCCGAATCGGATCAGGTTCAATGCCGCGACTGCGTTGCCCGCCGGCATCGAATTGTCGTGCCCGGGCTTGGGCCGGTGAATCAATGTTTCATGATCGTCGGCGGTAAAGAAGAAACCGCCAGCCGTCTTGTCCTCGAAGCGGTCGAGCAGCGTATCGGCCAATTGCGTCGCCCATTCGATATCGTCGGGACGATAGCCGTCCTGCATCATCTCCAACATCGCCGCGAGCAGGAAGGCGTAGTCGTCGAGATAGGCGGGCAAATGCGCCCGGCCGTCCTTTGCGGTGGCGAGCAGGCGGCCATCGCGCCACATCGTCGTACGCAGAAACTCCAGCGCCTGCCGCGCCAGCACTCGCCAATCCGGGCGTTCGAACACGCGCGCTGCATGCGCCAGCCCCTCGATCATCAGCGCGTTCCAGGCGGTCAGCACCTTGTCGTCGCGACCTGGCCGAACCCGCTTTTCCCGTTGCGCCAGCAGTCGGACACGCGCAGCCTCGAGCATGGATTCATCGGCCGGCGATACCGGCGCGACGACCCGCAGATGCCAGTGGGCGTTCTCAAAATTCGGCGGCCCGTCGAGGCCCCAATGATCTCGGGCCACCCGCCACTCGTCATCGGTCAGCAGGGCGCCGATCTTGTCACGATCCCAGACATAGAAACGTCCTTCCTCACCTTCGGAATCGGCATCGAGGGAAGAGGCGAAGCCGCCATCCGGCAGCTGCATCTCCCGTTGCACCCAGCGAACGGTTTGCTCGACCACGCGGGCAAACAGCGGTTCGCTGCTGATTTTCCAGGCATCGGCGTATAGCGCCAGCAGCGGGCCGTTGTCGTAGAGCATCTTCTCGAAATGAGGAATCTCCCAGCGCTCATCGACGCTGTAGCGGCAGAAGCCGCCACCCAGTTGATCGTAGATGCCGCCTTCGGCCATGCGGGTCAGCGTGGTCAGCACCGCTTCCCGCGCCCGCCCGTCATCATTGGTGGCACGCCTGAGCAGAAATGCAAGATCGGAGGCATGCGGGAACTTGGGCGCACCGCCAAAACCACCAAAGCGCGAATCGAAATTGCGCAGCAGGAAGTCGCGGCCGGCTCCAATCGGCGTGTCGTCAAGACTGACTTTGGCAGCCGGTCGCGGCAAGGTGCCCGCCAGCATCTCGCGCAGCGAGCGGTTCTGCTCGGCCACGTCGTCCTGCCGCTGGTGATGGATCTCGGCAACACGGCGGCAGATATCCGGAAAGGCCGGCAGGCCGTGCCGTGGCGTCTTGGGAAAATAGGTGCCGCCGTAGAAGGGCGTGCCGTCCGGCGTCAGGAACATGGTCAGCGGCCAGCCACCGGCGCGGCCGGTCAGCATCTGGTGGGCGGTCTGGTAGATCTGGTCGAGGTCGGGCCGCTCCTCGCGATCCACCTTGATGTTCACGAACAGTTCGTTCATCACCGCCGCGACTTCGGCATCCTCGAAGGACTCGTGCGCCATGACATGGCACCAGTGGCAGGCCGAGTAGCCGATGGACAGTAGGATCGGCTTGTTCTGCTCGCGGGCCGATGTGAGCGCATGCTCACTCCAGGGGTGCCAATCCACGGGATTTTCGGCGTGCTGCAGCAGATACGGGGAGGTTTCCCCGGCGAGTCGGTTGGGCATTCGCATTTCCTTCGCGTAGAATGTCCGAGTAATTTAGTCGACTTCGTGCCCTGTGCGCAACAGGGACTTTCCGGAGAGACCGCTCATGAACACACGCACCATCGAAGATATCGTTACCGGCCAGCAGGTCACTGACGGTGCCGGCGTGCGCATCACGCGCATCCTGACGCAGGCGCAACAGCACCGGCTCGACCCCTTCCTGATGCTCGACATATTCCGCAGCGACGATCCGAAGGACTACATCGCCGGCTTTCCCGATCATCCGCACCGCGGCTTCGAGACGGTGACCTATATGATCGCGGGCCACATGCGCCATCGCGACAACAGCGGGCATGAAGGACTGCTGGAGAACGGCGGCATCCAGTGGATGGTCGCCGGCCGCGGCATCGTCCATTCGGAGATGCCCGAGCAGGAGGATGGCGCGATGGAGGGCTTCCAGCTCTGGCTCAACCTGCCAGCCAAAGACAAGATGACCGCGCCGTGGTACCGCAACATCCAGTCTGGCGAGATTCCGCAATTCACTACGCCCGAAGGCGTCACGGTGCGCGTGATCGCGGGCGAGAGCCACGGCACGGCGGGCGCCATGACGCGGCCGGACACCGAGCCGCTCTACCTCGACCTGCACCTGCCGGCCGGCAGCCGCTTCGAGCAGCCGATGCCCGCAGATCACAACGCCTTCGTCGTGGTCTATCGCGGCGACGTCAGCATCGGCGGCAAGCCAGTGCGCGAGCGGCAGATGGCGATCCTGGCCAACTCACCGGATGCGGACCGCGTCGTCATCGAAGCGACGGTGCCATCACGGGCG